>CAZIAN010000660.1:0-2783 GCA_964537355.1 uncultured Pirellulales bacterium
TGTCGGGATTGCGTTCGTCGAAATCCTCAGCTTCAAACCATATCTGGTGTCCGCCTCCGTAGTTTGAGATTTTGATGTTTCTTACGGCATGAACAGGTGTTGTTATTAAAAATAATCCTGCGAAAATACCGAGCAACATTTGTTTAGATGGTTGATTACACATTTTGGTTCCTCCTTTTATATGCTGATATTTTTAATCTGTTCCTGGCGAAAAATTTCAAGTTAATCTTTTGCACATAATCCTTTTTCGAACAAAAGATTTATGACATCTTTTTTTTTAGTTCGTGTTTGCTCTGAAAAAGACCTTATGATTTGAAACAACCTCCTTCTTTAAAAACTGAACAACAAATAGTGGAGGAGAAATCCACCTACAGATGTACAATTCATAGTAGTTTCACCAACTACATTTATACTAAATAACCTGTGTTCCAGTCAAGAGAAATTATTGCACGGAGCGAACCGTGCCGTATTTCACTGCTCTGTGATGACCTGCAAACGGAAGGTGCTGAATAGTAACATGAGGCCTAAGAATCGGCCTGCTACACCGTTAAAATAGCAGATTGAGGCGGCCATACAGACCATGTGATACTCAACAATGGCAGTTGAACAACAATTTTATACAGGAGTGTTGACAGATTTGCAGAGAGTTGCTATAAACTCAATATCTCTGATGAATTAAGGATACTGTCGGGACACATTGGCAACTCAGATTGAATTGAAGATTTGCCGAAGTTGACGTAACGTATTTTTAAGTAAAGATTTGGAGAGGTGGCCGAGTGGCTGAAGGCAACGGTTTGCTAAACCGTCGTAGGGGTGAACGCCTCTACCGCGGGTTCGAATCCCGCCCTCTCCGTTTTTTGCTGTTGTAAGAGGAGGGTAGTTTTTTTGTTTATATTCCTTTCTGAAATCGGTGCATAGAAAAAAACTGTTTCTAACAGCAGGCAAATTATCAGTTCCTGTTTTCAAAGCAGTCGAACTATCACCGCTGTTTCCACTGCCGTCTCCAATCGGTATGGCAGCCGTGGAATATCATCAATCCCTTGACAGTTCACACTTGCTAATCATTCTTAGGCCGGGTATAATCCGATGGATATTTTGGGATTTGTTTTTAGATTATTTTTTGGAGGAATACCATGGATCGTCGTGATTTTCTTAAAGCCGGGGCGGCCGGTCTGGCTTTATCGACCGTTGGCTTAGCCACGGGATTTGCCGGCCAGGGATCGAAAAGGGTAGGATTAATTGGCTGTGGCTGGTACGGAAAGAGCGCCCTGTTTAGACTGCTCCAGGTCGCTCCGGTTGAAGTAGTGTCACTGTGTGATGTGGACAGCAAAATGCTGGCCGAGGCCGCCGAGATGGTGGCCGCCCGCCAAAGATCGAAGAAGAAACCTCGCACTTACGGGGACTACCGTGAAATGCTCAAGCGGGAACGGCTCGATATCGTTCACGTTGCCACGCCCGACCATTGGCATGCACTGGCGATGATCGCCGCCGTCAAGGCCGGAGCCGATATCTATGTCGAGAAACCAATCAGCGTCGATGTCGTTGAGGGACAGGCCATGCTTGCTGCGGCCCGAAAGTACAAACGAGTCGTGCAGGTCAATATGCAGAGACGCAGTACTCCGCATCTGGTCGAAGCGCGTGAGAATATCATCAAGCAGGGCAGGCTGGGCAAGGTCGGCTATGTCGAGATTTGCTGCTACTATCATATGCGTGCCAGGGGGAACCCGCCCGATACGGCCCCTCCTGAATATTTCAATTATGATATGTGGACCGGCCCGGCACCAATGCGACCGTATAATTCGTTGGTGCATCCCCGGAGCTGGCGCGCATTCATGGAATACGGTAACGGGATTATCGGTGACATGTGCGTGCACATGCTCGACATGGTGCGATGGATGCTTGATTTAGGCTGGCCGAAGAGCGTCAGCTCGTCCGGCGGAATCCTGGTGGACAAGGACAGTAAAGCCAATATTTCCGACACTCAGATTGCAACGTTTGATTTCGGCGAGATGCCTGTGGTCTGGACGCATCGCACCTGGGGCAATGCACCCGATCCTGAGTATCCCTGGGCGGCCTTCATCTATGGCGATAAAGGGACGCTTAAGGCGGATGTCCATAAGTACGATTTCATTCCTAACGGCAAAGGCGAAAAAGCACACGGCGATGCTCTCTACGAATATGACAAATTCCCGGAAGACAAGACTGAGAAAGACCTGGAACGTCACGTGGCCTCCGCTATGCGGCGACACTGGAAGAACTTCCTGGCGGCGGTTGAGACTCGCGGTAAGCCTGTCTCTGATATTGAGCAGGGTTATATCACCGCTGCCTCGTGCATACTTGCCAACATCTCTTGCCAGCTTGGCCGGACGCTTGTATGGGACCCTGAAAAAGGCCGGGTTGTGGACGATGACGAGGCGAATCGTTTACTGCGCCGACCATATCGCCGGCCATGGGTCCATCCTGACCCGAAAAGCGTATGAATCAGGCGTTGGTAGTTTGTGAACTTTGTGAATTGTGCAGTTGCCGGATGAGAAATCCTAAATGAAGGCTCTTCGCTTTGGAATAATTGGCTGCGGCATGATGGGGCGTGAATTTGCCAGTGCCGCTGCTCGCTGGCTTCATTTGCCTGAGATGAATGTGCGGCCTGAAATAGTTGCGATTTGCCGTCGCAATATTTCCGATGAGAATATCGGGTGGTTTAAGGACAACATACCCACTATCAGGCAGGTTACCGATGACTATCGTGAGCTTCTTGATAATCCTGAAGTTGAGGCGGTTTATAT
>CAZIAN010000661.1:0-2772 GCA_964537355.1 uncultured Pirellulales bacterium
TTGCAAGTGCCCAACCTAAATCAAACATAAGGAGTTTAGATAATTTATCGGGCGTTGGATTACTAACAGGCTCGCGCCCCAAAAAGTTTTGGGGGTGTACCTTCCTTGTACTTTTTCATTGCCCCATGGCTTCAAAATGCCCTATGGTTATCAGCTTCTTGTCCTCCGGAAGATGTTTGTTGCGAAGAAATAGACAGTGGCGGTTATGCCATAATATCCTCGTTGCCCTGTTTAGACTGTAGTGATGAACTCTTTTTCTGACGTCGGACCAATAAGATTCACAGCAATCACAAATATCAAGATGCTTATCATACCACCAAAGCTGAAAACCGCCGAATGACCGATATTGGTCGTCTTTGATGCCTAAAACGTTGCCGGTATATAATAATTGTTTGATTTTGGCTTTGTTTTGTATTTCTATTTTTCTCATCCTTAAGACCCTTCCTGATAAGTTCTCGGCGATGCAGAGAAAATTTTGATCTCTATTTATATAAGGCACCTCACGAGAAAAAAGTAACAACCATTTTATAGTTTAATAAGACGGCGTCTCAATGATACCCCAAGCTACGCCGTATATTTTGCGTCGTTGGAATTAGCGATGTGAGCTATCTCTATGCTCCTTATATTATAGATGTTTAAAAGCAATTGTCTATTACAAAAATATGTAAAAAAATGGGAACCATAAGATAATATTTTTCTTCAAACAAAACAATAGTATCGCCGGAAAAGGGCGTTATTGAACCGGCAGGGGGGTATTGGTATTTTAGGCTGGCTTAGGGATTTACGCACGGCTGAAAAAAACAGAAAATATTCATGTTTTATTCATTTTTCTAAAAATATTTTTAGCAGCAATATTTTTGGTTATCGGGGTTAAGCCGGGCAAATCATTAGGTATGGGAGAAGAGATATAACGCCTCAAAACGGAGCATTGGGAAGCGTCAAACAAATAGGAAGTCTTCGTGTTGTTAGTGTCTTTACCTGTATTAAACCGTGGCTGATTATCGGTGCTTTAGGGCAAAAAGAAATGCTAAAGATTAAAGATTAGATGTGCCGATGCTTAGATTGAACAAAAAATAATGGCTCTGGAAAATGACCAATCAGGCCATATTTAGTTTGAACTGATGATGACCACCGTAGAGTTTTGCAAGCAAGTCAGATGGTAATATGGGAAATTATCAGGAATAGCTAAGAAAAAAAAGGAAAGAGCCATAATTTAATATTGCCCCTGCGAAGCAGAAGGCGAGTATCTCAAAAAAACATATAAAAAATGAAAAATAAGGGATACACTTGTCAATAACTCCGCAGGGGCTTTTTTATATTCATTTTCCTTATCATTTCATGTTTGGAGGCAGGGTTTCCATAATATAAAATTATGATAAATCGCAATTAAGAGTTGGGAATATTATGTAATGGACAGGCGGCTATTTTTAATGTAAAAATAATATCTGAAAATATTGTTGTAAGTTTTGTAATATGAGGGACGTACGATGAAAAAACAAGAACAACTGGCGAAAACCCCCAAAGAAGTTTTGAAAGTTCTTTTAGTAGCATTTGTTATTTTTTCTACTTCTATTTCTCTGGCTCAGCAGTGGTCGCGATATCGCGGTCCCAATGGGCAGGGTATCAGTTACGCTAAAAACATCCCTGTTAAATGGACGCAAAAGGACTACAACTGGAAGGTCAGTCTTCCCGGAGGAGGCCATTCTTCGCCGGTGCTCTGGGGCGACAAGGTCTTCGTGACCAGCGGAGACCTGAAAACCGACAGCGGTTTCCTGTTGGCTATGCGAGTTTCGGATGGTAAGGTTTTATGGCAAAAGCAATACTCTCTGGCTTCGTACCGTCCGAATCCTCGCAATAGCTACGCTACCGCGACGCCGGCCGTAGATGCCGACCATATCTATGTACTCTGGACTACCCCCAAAGAGACTATTCTGATAGCTCTCGACCACGACGGCGGGGAAATCTGGAAACGCACCTTCGAGGGTGTGTATTGCCAGCATGGCGCTGGCGGCTCACCAATTGTCTTCGATGACATTGTAGTCTTTACCCACGAACACGAAAAAAGCACCAAGGATGTCCCCAGTGCCTGGATTGCAGTTGACCGCAAGACCGGCCGGACACGCTGGGAGCTGGAGCGGCAAACAGGCCCCAAAACTTCCTACTCTACACCGTGTCTTTACTCACCGCAGACAGATACAACTCAGTTGATTTTTACCAGCAATTCGCATGGCATAACCGGCGTCAATCCCCGCAAAGGAACGGTAATATGGGAAGCCAAATCGGTATTACCTGCCCGCGTAGTGAGTTCGCCTGTTATTGCAGGCCGGCTATTAATCAGCAGTTGTGGCGATGGTTCTCGAGGAAAGTGCCTGGTGGCTGTTAATCCGGACACTATGGTTGAATCCTCTCAGCCCGCAGAGGCATATACTGTTGACAGCAGCACTGCTCCTTATGTTCCTACATCTCTGGCGAATGAAGGCTTGCTGTTTACATTTCATGACTCTGGTTATATCTCTTGCTTGCGAAGCGCGACAGGTGAACAACTCTGGCGGGAGAAGCCCGCTGGCAAATTCTTCGGCTCGCCGGTATGGGTAAGCGGCAAACTCTACTGTATCACCACCGAGGGCGAAGTTGTAGTAATCAGGGCCGCCGCCACATACGAATTGCTGGCGGTTAATCCTTTGGGTGAAAGAAGCAACGCTACTCCTGCCGTCACAGATGGCAGAATATACTTTCGCACTTTTTCGAACCTTATCTCCATCGGGCCGGAGA
>CAZIAN010000662.1:0-2768 GCA_964537355.1 uncultured Pirellulales bacterium
AAAGGTGATACCGCCATCGGTGCTGGTAGCAATTGCCCGCGTGGTTTTCGAACGGTCGTAGTTTCGCATGTTGATCATCAGGGTGCCGTTGTCCAATTCGACTACCTGGCATTCGTTGACTTTTGGACTGATAACACCCCCGATATACCATGTTTTACCGTGGTCGTCGCTGATAATTACGTGTGAATTGTATCCGTCCGGGTCATCCGCAGAGACGATGCTGTGGTCGCAGGGTATGACCATTCGTCCTTTCCATGGACCTTTTTGCAACTGGATACCCACGCCCGGACCGGTGGCGTACCAGCGCCACTCGGGTCGTTTGGCTGTTGCGGTTATCTCGATGGGCTTTGACCATGTAAGACCATCGTTGTTACTTCGGCTCACCCAGACTCGGCGTGTGTCCCTGCCTGTGTTTTTTTTAATTTCGCTCTCGTGGTCGTCGCCTCGGTTCCAGGTCATCAGCAGCCAGATGGTACCGGTCTGCCGATCTACGACGGGGCAGGGATTACCACAGGTATTTTCTCTATCATCCCAGACGACCTTCCGGCTGCTCCAGGTCTTTCCATTATCGGCGGAGCGTTTGACAAGCAAGTCTATGTTACCACTATCCGATCTGGTTGCTTTACGTCCTTCACAAAATGCCAGCAGTGTTCCTTTTTTAGTTGTCAAAAGGGCGGGGATGCGAAAGGTGTTATAGCCTTCCTGGCCGCTGACGAAGACGTCGGTATTGTGCAGTTGCCCAGGTGACGTTAATTCTTCGGATGCCGCCGGGACGCTGGAGACAATGCAAGCGAGCAATAAGATGTAAACCAGTTGTAGTGAGGCTCCTTTCACAGTTGTTTCCTTAAATTTAATCCGCCTGACCATGTCCGAACATATCGGTCAAGAGTTTTTGGATTTTATTGTCCTGGTCTAAGCATGCTCTTTCGAAGATATCCTGCAGCTCACCTTTATCGAACCAAAGGCCATCGGCCTTGCGGCATTTGTCGATGAGCAGGATTGGTTTTGAAGAGCCGACAATAACCTTTTGCATTTTTTTGCTGCAAATGGGACATTTCCTTGTTTTTTCGGGGGTTTTGGAATCGATTTTGAATGATTTGAGTAGCTGTGCCGCCTTTTCCGGCTCGCCGAGCAGGAGTTCAAGCTCACCGGCGTCAAGCCAGATGCCGCCGCAGTCGGTGCAGTAGTCGATTTCGACCTCCTGCAGCTCGAGGGTAATCATCGCATTTTTGCAAACCGGACAATCCATAATCAGATACCCATGACTAATTTTCTATGGCCAGCTTCGCGAAATCTATTATTAAAATCTATGATATCAACGGAGCAATTCTACTATTAAGACGCAGAAGATTATAGAAAAATTCAAATATTTAATTTATTTTATTTCACATATTTCGTTTTTTCTGGTGTCCTTGAAGTTGGCAAAATAACCAAGTGTAATTTTATATCGTCGAGGTCGTGACGTCAAGGAGTGAATATATAGAAACCGCTTCTAATATGAAATTTGCGATATTGTTCCTTCGGATGGACTTCATGGCACTGGATTCGCTATGTATTGCAGATTGGCAATTTCTTGTGATAATTGAAAACAAACCTTGAAGCAATACTCGGATAAACTATAATTTGCTAAGTGGGGTGATAGATTACACTAATCTCGAAAAAGGGAAGAAGAGCGAATGACTGATAGTAAAGGTCCTGTCATTACCAGGAACTTCATAAAAAAGTTGTCGAGAGGGGCGATTGAATCCATTCCGCTTGGGGGGACACTCCTGGAGCAGGTGATTTGCAGAACTCTTGCCAGTGAAGCGTCCAAAGAAGAGACAGCGAAATTGCATTTGGCTTTGTCAGGAGTTTTGGAGAAACTCAAAGGACAAGATGTCAGGTTTGTTGACATTATAGGCGAGCTGGAAAAGGAGGTTACTCTTAGGAAGGAAATAAGAGTTGAGATGGGCAAAATTGCTGCGCTACTGGAAGATCCTGACAATGCGGCAATTTCTGAAAGATTGGCAAGTGCTGTTGAGCATATGGATGTTGCTGGTATGTTTGTCCATAATCTTCCCTATCCATCGATAGGTAAGTTGTTCAAAGGGCGGGAGAATGTGGTGGAGAAATTGCGTTATGAGCTTGAGGCCCGAAGAGCGGTGACAATTACTCAGGCCGAAGAGGTCAATAAAGCTGGTGGGGTGGGGAAGACGCGGCTGGCGGTGGAATACGGCTGGCGGGCACTCGAAGCGGGGAGATACTGGGGAGTATTTTTCGTACTTGCAGATGCTCAGGGAAGCTTAAATAGAAATTTAGCCGGCCTTGCAGATGAGCATTTGTTGAATCTGCCGGAACATAATGTCCCTGAGCAGCCTGTCATTATAGAGGCGGTGTTGCAGGAGCTTGAGAAGCACACGGATTGGCTTTTGATAGTCGATAATGTGGACTCGAAAGACATGGCCGGCCGATTGTCTGAGGAGGTGTTTTCACGGCTGGCAGGTGGACATGTGCTTATAACTTCCTGCTTGTCGGACTGGCCGGATGAGATTGCAAATTTGCAGATAAATTGCTTGAATGAAACAGATGCAGTTACATATCTGCTGGAGAGAACTGAAAATGAGCGGAAGATGCTGGGTGATGATGCAGGATTTTCCGGCGAGGTCGCTCACAAGCTTGGCGGATATCCTGTGGCATTAGAACAAGCTGCCTGTTATATTAACCGGTGTCGTATGGGGTTTGGTGATTTCTTGGAGGATTTTGACAAATCCGGAAAGAAACTTCTTTCG
>CAZIAN010000663.1:0-2768 GCA_964537355.1 uncultured Pirellulales bacterium
AAATATTGTCTAAAAGCTACCTTATTCAGAAGCGAAAAACACCCTGATTTCTAGGTGACTTCCAGTCTCCAAAATTACATTATAAATGTCAAATTTGACTATTGATGGAAGGGCCAAATATTAAATATTAGTCAAAAAGTGAATGTTTTTTCTGAATTTTTTGTTTTTCCCGGATTAAGTAAACGGTGCTGATAAGTCGTAAGAAAGTTACCTTAAAAAAAAGCATGAGAACAGGGACTTCAGTATTTGACTTTGAGCTTTTTATAGGTGTCCTTTTTGGAAGTGAGGTCCTGATTCTATATTTCCTAAGACAAAAGGACCTACACTGAGCCAATCAGTATAGGCACCTAATTTATACATCGAATGAACTGGCTGCAATTTTAATCAATAAACAATCATTGGTTATGGTACTGGACGATAAAGACGAATATCATCAAAGTATATCATACCTGAGCCGCCGGCAACGGGATTGTTTCTGTTACCAAGACCAAGTGTAATTGAAGTTAAGTTGGCAAGATTCACACCCAGATCTGCAAATGCCTGCAAATTAATGTTCCATTCAGTCCAGGAACCTTTCTGCGCCGCGTCAGGATTATCATGATTGACAACAGCGCTGTTATTTAGAACAACGTACATCTGTTCGGCAGCATTAGACGAACTGCCTCGGAACCAAATAGTCAGTGTGTTGACACTATTCACTGTCCAGTCGCTATTGGCAGTTAATGTTAAAGTCGCCTCGGATTTGCCAACAGCATTGTCATAAGCAAATGGCATCGATTGATTGCCACTGTGAACGATAGTTTGCTCGGCGAATGGAGGATTAGCATACCCAACGATAGAGCCGTTGATAGACGGGTTGTCAAATCCGTCCGCCCAGGACAGGTATATCCTGTTGCTTCCGGGTTCATCTTCATTAAGGTCGTTGTAAGACTCAAAATCGTCAATGATAAGGAAGTTGGCTGTAGTGAAGCTCCATAATGGACTTGTCCAGGGACTGTCAGCGTTGGTGTTATTGGCCTCATCAATTCGCCAGTAGTATGTGGTATCCCACTCGAGTTGTCCGGGTTCAAAACTCTCGGAACCAAGGTTTCCGCTGCCTTTATACTCAGGTGAGCTTGCATCGGCGTTTTTCACAGCTTCAGGGTCAGTGCCGAAATATATCTGATGTGTATCGGCAAAGACTCCCGGCACCCAGGTCAGAACGGTTGTCTGTTTAACCTCCACAGCGTTTTTAGCCGGACTTGGACTGCCCACAGCGCCCTCGGTAGTGAAATTCCATACGTTACCTTTATATGTATCGATGGCATCGAACTCATCTACTCGCCAGTAGTAAGTCTCGGCCATTTCAAGTGTGCCGGGGGTATAGGTCGTAGCGCCCTGGGTCTGACCACCAGTTGCATTACTCACATCTTCAAAATTATCGCCGAGATACACAGTGTGCAATTTTGCACCAAAACCCGGTGTCCAGTTCAACGTAACATCGGTATCTACGGACTCGGCACCATCAGCGGGTTCGGGAAAGTATGCCGTTTTGGGAGCAATACTAAAGCTCCAGACAGGACCTTTCCAGGGACTGTTCGGCTCAGTGTCGTTGACCTCGTCAATTCGCCAGTAGTAAGTTGTACCCGGAACAAGACCATCCGGATAAGGGAAACCGGGAAAACCGGCAACTAAAAACGTCTCGGCCTGGTTACCAACGAATGTGCTTTCGGTGCCATCGTTCACATCTTCAAAATTATCGCCGATATATACATCGTGCGAGATGGCAAAGTCTCCCGCCCACCAGCTAAGGTTCGTCCATATATCTGTGAGCAGGTCACCATCGGCCGGATCAGGTCCGTAAGCAAATGGATATGCTTCACCACCACCCTGTATAATAAGCTGAATTCGTTCGGGCGTCAGCACCCCGTTGTATAACCGCAGATCGTCGATCTTGCCCTCAAAATCCCGACCGCCGCTTTTCCGGTTGCCTACGTAAATCACCTCGTCAAAGCTGGTAAATGTGGTTTCATTGGTATTAGCTGTGTTGGTATCGACCCACAAAATCCCGTCAATATACCAAAATGCTGTATTGGAGCTGCCATCATGCATGACGGCATGATGATGCCACTGCCCCCGGGGATAGGGACCGGGTTCACCGAGGCTTATCCGTGGGGTGACGTTAGTATCCTGAGTAATGCCACCGGCATACACCTCCGGACCATACCGGCGAAAGAAAAAAGCCTCGTGACCACTCGGATTCCCCGAGGCGACCATGTATCCAGTATTGGTACTATCGGCCGGTGTAAATGACCACCAGGTCAGCGACCAGGTGGTTCCGGGAAGCGAAGGTGTCGGTATCACAATGAAATCGCCGGACCCATCAAATTCAGCGGCACCACCCATAATACCATTGCTCGTTCCTGCGAACACATCGCCATTGGCGGTGCCGTCATTGTTCCCTACAGAATCCTTCAGATCTCCATCAAATTTCCAGTGACCTATGAGTTGCGCTGATACGGGGTTTATCAGGTTCAGCAACAAAACAAAAGAAATCAGGAAAGTTAATTTCTTAAACATAATAAACACCCTTAAAAAAGTAAAAAATCATCGTACTTTGGATACATAGAAAGATACTTATTACTTTCAACAAACATCTTTTGCTATGTGGCTATTTCATAGAGCAGCGCAGGCTCAATTTTAATTTTTTAGAACTTTATTCCAGTCGTATAATAAGTTGTCGCTTACGGAACCGTTGCATAGAGACGAATATCATCGAAGTACATCAT
>CAZIAN010000664.1:0-2762 GCA_964537355.1 uncultured Pirellulales bacterium
GCGTACTTTCCAATCCACATCTTTATTGTGCAAATACAAAAATCGTTTTTCCCGTAGATTCCGAACTGCTCCGCGCTGTCGTCCAGGCGTCGCCGTTAGGCTTTGAGCTGCAGGATAGCCATAATATTTCCACACAGGTAAATGTCGTCAATATCGCCAATGCACAAATCCTCACCATCCCCGGTGAAGCACTGCCCAACATCGGCTACTATCTCAAGCGAAAAATGCACGGCAGCCACAACTTCCTCTTCGGCCTTACCAACGACGCCTTCGGCTATATACTCACAAAGGAGGACTGGGACAGCTTCGAAAGATATGAATATATCACCAGAACCTGCCTGGGCGAAATGACCGGCGAGATTTTTATTAATGAAGCACTCAAGTTTATCGATAACTGTCCCCGTCCAATACGTTTTGCTGATTAACGAGTACTTGCAATCATAAATTCTGAAAGGTCTTCCTTATGGAAAACAACGAAAAACATCTCAACCGTCGTGATATCTTAAAAGGTTTTGGACTAAGCGCTGTCAGCCTTGCCCTCGGCAAAAAATACTTCGGCCCCGCCCTCTGCAATGCAGCCCCAGGAAGCCCTTGGGTCAAAAAGAACGGTATATTCAGCACCGCCGGCCCTGCTAAAGTCTCGCTTATAAAAGGCAATGACCGCCGGGACATTGTTTATCAGGCACTGAAGAAAATTGAAGACGAGGTCATCGCTTCCATAGGCGATAAAAAGAAGATTCTCATAAAGCCGAACTTCGTAATCACATCCCGCCAGCTCGCCGCCACTCACGTCGATGCAATCAGAGGAATCCTCGATTTCCTAAAGCCCCACTTCGAACATCAGATTATCATTGGCGAATCCACAATCTCACGTGAAGGCACATTCGATGGATATAAAAATTACGGCTATTTGCCGCTGGAGAAGGAATATAAAGTCAAGCTCCTTGACCTCAACCACCAGCCCTGGAAATACCGTTACGTTTTCGGCAAAGGTCACCGCCCGACACCTATCCGCATTATCTCGACATTCCTGGACCCCGATTTATACATAATCTCCGCGGCCAAAATGAAAACCCATGACCGGGTTGTTACAACCCTGTCTCTTAAAAACATCTTGCTCGGCGCTCCCCTCAACGACTACAAGAAAAACGACAAGAGTCTCACCCATTCTGACTACAATTTCTCGCGTGAAGCCCTCCTGCACTACAACTTGTTCCACCTCGCCCAGGAAATTTATCCCGACCTCGGCGTCATTGACGGCTTTGAAGCTATGGAAGGAAACGGCCCCACAGGCGGAACGCCGGTTGATGCAAGGCTCGCACTGGCAAGCCTCGATCCGCTCGCAATGGACACCCTGGCGACAAAGCTGATGGGCTTCGACCCGACCCAGATTATGTATCTCAAAGCCTTCGCAGATGCGGGAATGGGGCAGGGGGATTTTGACAAAATAGAAGTCCTCGGAACACCGGCCGACCAGTGCCAGTACCACTTCAAGGCACATAAGCGATTGATAGAACCCTATGGCTTTACATCCTGATTGAAACCAAAGGCGCGAATCGGATTTGTCTCGGTAATCATCCGAATCGCCTCATCGTCAACGCCGCTGTCTTTGAGCTTCGGTATGAAAGTCTCGATAAGGTATGTGTAGGGCATTTGCGTCCCGCCGTTTTGCTCTCCAGGCTGATACCATCCGGCATCATGCGATAGCAAAATCTGCTCCCCGTAACCGGCCGCCAGCAGTTCCTTGATTGCCGTTATAAAAGTTGAATCCTGCCCAGGACTCCAACCCAAAGAATCGAACTCAATAAACACCCCTCGCGCCGACAATTGCCGGTATAAACTCCGATTGCTCTCATTCTGTGCATGAACCCAGATAAACCGTATCGCCGGACTGATAGATTCTAAGATATCGGCCTGTCTCACAGCATTGCTGCCCACGGTAGTATGACTTGCAACCGCCGCCCCCGTCTCACGTGCCGCGCGTCCGGCCCCTCTAAGAAACTTTTCCTCCAGCGCCGTCATAGTGCCGCTACCAGTCGCTATCTTAATAAAGCCCGCCTTAATATCCGTTCCTTCAATACCTTCACGAATCTCGCTTATAAAAAGCTCCGTCAATTCATCCTCGTTCATATTCTGATGTTCAGGCGGTGCAAAATTCGCACGCCCATAAACACCCGTTGGCACAACTACTGGAAGTCCCGACACTTTAGACACCTCCGAAATAACCGAAGCATTCCTACCAATGCCGATACTGCTGCACTCGAATAGAACACCAACTCCCTTCTGTTTCGCCTCCTTTAACAGTGGCGCCATCACGCGTACAACATCCGCCGCATCCGCCTGTCCATACCCTCTTGTTGCCGGCCCTCTAAGGTCGGTAAATATATGTTCATGAGGCAGTATGACACCAAGCCCCTCGGCGATAATCGCCCCTTGCGTCGTTTCAAACCACCACAAATCGCCAGACTTACTCGCCTCAGCCGTCCCCCCATATGCCCCCATATTGATCCTGCCGCCATTCGGCTCCGGCTCATCCCCAACCGGACTATTCGGATCACCCGCATCGATACACGGACTTGTCACATCATCCACTACCCAGCTTTGGCTGTTCGGATCCCATCTGCCGGCCTGAGATTTCAAGTGATAATCACCTTCGATCCATACCGCATTCGGATCATTAGGATCGGCTGCAATATTGGAATCAATCGCATCAGCCCAATATCCTGGATTTGCAAAACAAGGATCGGAGTCTATGCTATGTG
>CAZIAN010000665.1:0-2756 GCA_964537355.1 uncultured Pirellulales bacterium
GCCATCTCGTCTGTATTGTTCTTACTGGATGGCCAACATATTGTTACAGGAGAGAGCTATCACGGAGGGAAGCAGCTCAAGGGTAAACATATAAGCATCTGGAATGTGTCCAGAGAAGAAGAGGTCGTGACATATGAAGCGGTATCCAACGTATATTCTGTTGTGTGTACCCCTTATGGCAAGCGGATATTGGCAGCAAATTGGGATAGTTTGATACTATTGGATGCAATTACTGGAGAAGAAAATCTTGTACTGCCATTACCTGTGGGAGCCGTCAGTTCGGTGGCCGTAAGCACAAGTGGTAAAAAAATTGCCATGGGTAGTCTGAATAGCAGCATCGTCCTCCTGGAATCTGAAGCACCGACGGATGGTTACGAACCACGCATCAATGCCGAATCCGCCCGAAAGCTTGTAGAGCGTCTGCACAAAGAATGCGGGTCTTACAAAGAGGTCCTGGAAAAGCTTGAGGCCGACACATCTCTTGATGAGTCTGTCCGTAAGTTCGGGCTCCAAATTACCAGATCCAGGTTGGGAGAAGACACCAGAAAACTTGCAGAATAGCTTCAACACGTGCAGAACGAATATGTATCCGGCTTGTAGAAGATAGTCGTTCTGTGCAACGCTGCTAAGCAAAACAAGTCTATTCGCCCGGACTGTCGGCCACTTTAGCTATTCTTCTGCAATATGTTTGCGCCCCATGAAAAAGGCCTTTGATCTCTTCAAGGACCCAGTCTTTCTCTATGAATGACGAGAAGTATTGCTCAATATCCTTATAGGAGTGTTGTGTGATCTTCTCATTGTGAAAGACTAGTGCACCCGCAATGGCGGCGTAATAGACAACCAGAAAAACATCGCTTTCAGTTTCAGAAGAAGTGGAGGTTCCTGATTCTTTGGCATACTGCTTGATTCTAATGATTGTCGCGATGTCAGTCGTGGGATCCTGGAGCAAATCCCCTATAGGTAGTCCCGCTAATGACTGCAATCCGGAAGATAAACCTCTCACGACGTCTGGCAGCGAATTGACAACTGATGGATCTACGGGCAATGTGCGGGTGAGAACATCATAGAGTATGTCCGCCTTCTGCTCAACTTTGTCAGTACTCAGATTACGTGGCTTAGAGCCAAGACCAAGGCTCAACAGCCGGGACTTTTGGTGTCGGTTCAAATCGAATTCTTGCGATTCATTATCCATGCGCCTATCTGCTCCTCAGGCACCTGACCAGCTAAAATACCGAGTCTCCCAGAGAACATTCTGCTGGATCGAGAGTTTGTCTATAAATATATACACAGATATTCTTAAGATCTTGGCGACTGCTGGGAAAAAATATTTATGAAATCAGCAATTTCCCCATCGACTTGTTCATCCGAGTCTACGAGCGGAGCCAAGTGATTCCGTAAAATTGCACGAAAGCGTTCTTTAATATTGGATATCATATTGTAAGCTCTTGAAGCGCTGGCCACACCATGCCTGGCAGCAATGTCGGCCAGTCGGACGTTGTCAGCTTCTACACCCGGCTCAAGAAGCCATTCCCGGAACAACTGCCAGTGTACGGTTTTTCCTTTTCGATAGCATTCGGCTTCCAGTTCCTTCAGGACTTCCTGTAGCAACTCATCCGCCCAGGCACGGTTAAATTCAGTCTCCGGATCGCCACCCTTTGTAGGCCTCTCAGCTTTTTCATCCAGTCCCTGCTGTGGTCTTTTTTGCCTTTGAATGATAATGGCGTAATTTTTTACGGCCGTAAGGAGGAAATTGCGAAGTCTGCCACGCATCCTGTCCGCTTTTTGAATGAGTTCCTGACCGAGAACCTTATCTGTAAAGAATCCCTGGACCAGGTCCTTGGCCTCCTCATTGCCGAATCCTCTTCCCCTGAGATAGGCATAGAGCGGCTTCCAATACTTTGCGTACAGTTCAGAATAAACATTTTCTCGCCGAAGAGGACTCAGGATTTTCGTCCATTCCGTGGCTGGAAACTGATAGCTCCTTCCTCCCATTGATGTATGACCGTTGAAATTCGTCATGCTTTCGCTCCACAGAATCAAGCTTTTTGGCCCTCGGTTTCGCCCTCTATTCGAATTAGACCCGAGTTCCAACCTCCTGTTCTATATACCATCTTAGAAAAAATAAAATGAATTGGCAATTATTTTTAATCGCTTGCCAAGATTGGCCTCTTTTCTGTGTAGTTACTTGTGGAGCAGAACCAGACGATGCGATGGTTCGAAAGATACGAAAACGAAGCAATTTGGATTGGACTTGCCGGCTTTCTCCTTACAGGAAACCACAGTCCAAACAATAGAAGTACTGCTGTCAGAAAGGAGGTTTATTTACACTTGGGCAGGTAAAAAACAAGAAATTCGGCTGGATATGTAAGCCAGCAAGAACAATAAACGGGTACCTTGAAAGGAGGAACCTTACATGTGGAAGAGAAAAATTAAAACAAGTGTGGCTTTGATTATTGTGCTTTTATCGATCGGCAATCTCGTTGAGGGTGGTGTTGTTGAAATCAAAGCTGTAAACAGTCCGGCAGATTTAGACCTGACCGGAGACATTATCTATGCAATCAATTTCGGGAACAATGGTAATCCTCAGTTTGGTGATTTTGTCTTTTCTCAAGACCAGGATTGCCCCGATTTGACCTTTACTAAAACAGACGAGGGCCAGAGCAGTACATGGGAGGGTTTACCTCCTAACACAGGAGATTCTAATCTTGATATGTTACTCCACGGCGTAATATGGAAGAATAACAGTGCCGCACAAG
>CAZIAN010000666.1:0-2755 GCA_964537355.1 uncultured Pirellulales bacterium
TCCAGGGTGAAAAAAGTGTAACGGCGAGCTGCTTCTATAACGCGTTTGGCATGGATAATATCATCGGCACTGCGCCTTACAGTTATGTGGTCTGCATCGGCACCAAACGCCGGGGACGAAGGGGCTTTGAGGGCTTCCAACACGCCGGCCACCCATAGCCCTTCGAAAGTGCTGCCGGTGTGCCCTTCCTCGACCCGACCAAAATTGGCCAAGTAATTAAAACGCGGCGGCCGGCAAGCCAGTATGTCCTCAAGCAGATTTACTTCACGAACTGAGTTCTGAATCGGATTGGCTTGAAAATTACATTTGTTCATTGCCTGCCACACCCCCTGCCAGGCGGTGGTTGACATTCTCGAACCAACGCCCAATCGAGGTACAGAGCCGAGTGCTTTAGGGCCCCTTTCAGGTCTTATCAGAGTGACATAGCGGTCGATGGTCTCGGCATCTGTACGATACGCCGCCAGATGAGTTCCATTCTCAAGAGAGCGGGTGCCAATCGACTCTCCCAGGATGCTATCTTTACGATCGGTTCCAAGCTCAATGTACACCTGCTGACCATCCACAAGTCCGGCCAGGAGGAATATGTTCGTTCGATATTCGGCACAAGACCCGGCATATACAACACAACGTTTATCAACAGGCAATGGGTACCCTTCCCTTACCGCTTTTATGACCAGGTTCCAGTAGGATTCGTCCACGGCCAAGACAATACCCCAGGCACTTTCGGCTTCCCAAGTCGCAGTGTCCAATATCGCAGGATTCTTCCGTGGATCTATTTCTATTTTCTCAAATCTCATTTTTTTTCGGGAATATGGGTAAACCACTCGGTGACCCATTTTTTTTAGTATAGTAGCCAACAAGGTCTTTGTCGTCAACTATTTGAGTCAAACACTGTAATTGGGATGTAAGAGTAAAACAGCATCTGATTGAAAATAAGTGGTAAATCCTGATATTTATTATTGAGCAAATCCAAACAAGCATATATAGAAGATAAAAAATTGTTGCCCAAAACGTAAACATACACTATAAATCCCATCAAGGTAATATTCGTCGAGTACGGTAATCAATAAGTCGTTATTATAGTCTTGTGAGTATCCAAATTATAAATTGACCGGTTAATTACGACCTCGGATTTATAACATGCCGACAGATACTGAATCGAACGCTAACGATGCTCATAACAACGAGCAAACCTCACCAAAAGATACTTCATTCATAGAGGATCCGCCAAAAACACTGGGCGCTACGCTTATCCGACTTGGTCCCGGTATGATAATCGCCGGCTCGATAGTCGGGTCGGGCGAATTGATTGCCACCACTAAAGCCGGAGCCGAAGCAGGGTTCTGCCTGCTGTGGCTTATAATCCTCGGTTGCGTAATCAAGGTCTCAACGCAGATAGAATTGGGCCGGCACACTATCACATGGAGCCAAACACCGTTGAAGGCGCTTGACAGTGTGCCGGGACCGCGGCTGAAAGTAAACTGGCTGGTATGGTACTGGGCGATTATGATCGTGCTGGTGGTCTCTCAACAAGGCGGTATCGTAGGTGGTGTAGGACAGACACTGGCCATCAGCCAACCCCTAACGAGTTACGGCAGGCAGTACAACCACCTGCATAATGAGCTGGTCATGGCCAGAGTTGAATTAAAGGTGGCTCAGGCACAAAACGCCGAAAGCGATGAGATAACGGAACTGCAACAGAAGATCACCTCATTAACATCTGAAACAGCAGAGCTTACAGAGCCTAAAGATGTGTATATCTGGGCAGCGATTCTGGCCATTGTCACTTCTTTGCTGCTTTTCGTGGGTCGATATGGACTGATACAGTTTGTGGCAACTGTATTAGTAATAACATTCACGATTGTAACAATAATAACACTAATTGTATTGCAGACAAAAGAAGCATGGGCGGTTACCGGAAGTGACCTGATCGGCGGACTGAGTTTCCGTCTGCCGCCGGCTGCTGAAGGTACGAACATCAAGCCAATTGCCACAGCACTGGCGGCCTTCGGCATAATCGGCGTCGGCGCCTTGGAATTGATAATGTACCCTTATTGGTGTCTGGAAAAGGGCTATGCGAAGTTCACCGGCCCAAGAGAAGGTACGGCTCAATGGATAAAGCGTGCCAGAGGCTGGCTGCATGTACTACATATCGACGCGTGGACATCTATGGCGGTCTACACTTTAGCAACTGTTTCTTTCTATCTTCTTGGAGCCGCTGTGCTTGGCAGAACGGCACTTAATCCGGGTGGTGAACATATGGTGCGTACGCTGGCGGCTATGTATGTGCCGGCTTTTGGTCCATGGGCCGATGGGGTATTTCTCTCGGGGGCTTTTGCGGTACTTTACTCCACATTCTTTGTTGCCGCGGCGGGAAGCTCCAGAATGGTTGCCGATGCGTTGGGCCTGTTTGGAATTACCGATGGCTCCGAACAGGCACGGTTAAAATGGACACGTATCATCTGCGCAATATGGCCGCTGGTCGCATTGCTGCTGTATATAGGTGTGCGTGCACCGACGAAAATGATCCTGGCCAGCGGAACCGCTCAGGCAATCATGCTGCCGATGCTGGGAGCGGCGGCTTTGTATTTTCGCTATAAACGGAGCGATGAAAACCTGAGGCCGGGCAGAACGTGGGATGCAATGCTTTGGCTCTCCCTTGCAGGTTTTGTCATTATCGCCGGCTGGTCACTGGTCAGCATATTTTTCAAATAGGATATTAATCATATAAAATCATCAATCAATAGCTTGACTG
>CAZIAN010000667.1:0-2751 GCA_964537355.1 uncultured Pirellulales bacterium
GTGGATTATTTTGAGATTCAGGCGGTTGCGGACAAGGATACCAGCCTTGCCGAAAAAATAGCAGGTCAGTGCCAATGCGTCGCCTACGATGATTACCGACAGTTGATAATCCAGAATCAGCTCGATTGCCTGCTGGTTGCGGCAGGTATTCATAGCTGCGATGAATATGTCCGGATGGCGATGAAAAAGAAGTTCAATATATTCAAGCTGGCTCCGGCGGCGAGGGATTTTGAAGAGGCTGTGGAGTTTGTAAGGCTGAGTGAAGAGCAGGATATAAAGTTTGCGGTTGGTAATCCGAAGCGTTTTGGCCGGAGCTTTATTGCTTTGCGAGATTTTCTGCAGCAGGGCAGGATAGAGCATGTTTTTCTGATGACAGCTTTTTGTATCGTCGGCGAGGGCTCTTATCCCGGCTGGCAGACCGACCCGAAACTGGCCGGCGGGGGGGTGCTGCTGCATAACTGTTACTGGGTGATTGACCAGATGGTCAATAATTTCGGGCTGCCTCAACAGGTTTATTCACTTGGTACGAACAATGCTCAGGACAAGCAGCAGCGACTGTATCTGACGGAAGACACTTCGGTCGTAACGATGAAATTCAGCGATGTATTTACCGGCAATCTGGTGGCGTCGCGGCGGGCGGGGACCGGTCCGAAAGAGGAATATATAAAGCTTTATGGGAAGGATACAATTGTAACGGTCAGTGTCAAGAAGGTGACGCTGTGTGACGGCCTCGGACAGCCAGTCGAGGTGCTGGAATATGCCGATGATGAATATTTTTGTATGAGAGAACAACTGAAGAATTTTGCTTTGAGCATATTGTCGCCGGATACAAACAAGCTGTGCAGCAGCGGCGGTGAGAATCTTCAGGATATGGCCGTTATCGAATCGGCTTATCTTTCGGCACGGACGGGTTTTCCGGAGGAGCCGGCCAAGGTGCTGCAGATGGCGCCGGGCCTTACGGGCGATATGCTGTTTGAGATACCGGCAAATAATTGAAAATGCATTTGACAAGTAATGCAATTAATAATAGTTTGTTGACGTGAACTTGATAACGCATTGTTAGTTTGATTGTTTTGGAGAAACTGATATGGAAGAGAGTAAGAAAAAATTGGTTATGATCCTCGTTATTGTCGTGTGCCTTGGTGTGGCCGGCGCGGTGTTTTTTGGGGGACGCGGCGGCAGCGGTGGGCTCGAGGACATTTCAGACGATGAGATGACCTGGGTCATATGCCTGAATAAGAGTTGTAATGCTACGTATGAGATGAGTTTGAAGGAATACTTTAAGTTTGTTACGGCTAATGCCAACCCAATGGCATCGGCCGCACCTGCGCTGACTTGTAAAGAGTGCGGGGAGCCAAGTGTTTACAAGGCCGAAAAATGTCAAAATCCAGCTTGCGGGGCTATTTTCAGGAGCGGTTCGGTTCCGAACGATTTTCCTGATCGCTGTCCGAAATGTAAGCATAGCGCGACGGAAGATCTCAGAAATGCCAGAAAGAAACAGATGAGCGGGGGGTAACGATCTCTGTAATCGAACGTAAGGAGGCAGCGAACGGCTTTTAGGCTGAAGTGATAAAGATTTTGTCTGTACTGTGTTTTTGTCCTGCGTGCAGATCATTTTTTGATATTGTAAAAATGGATAAGTGATTTTATCAAGGCCCAAACCTGAATTGGATTGGGCTTTTTTAATTGATTATTTCGGAATCATGTTCTTTCGACACTTCAAGCCGCTCGGTCATGTTCGGGGCCGGCGGAGTTAGTTTTGGGCAGGGAGCCGGTCGAGTACGTCTTTGCAGTATTGCTGCTTTCCGATATTCAAGCCATCACAGTTTTGGAATTTTGTTTTAATTCTTTGGGACAGGTATGCAATGCGATTTTCAGGCGGAGGGTGGCTTGAGAGGAATTCTGCGACTCTTTCTTTTGGCTGCTCTTCGAGCATCTGCATAGTCTCGATGATTCCATACGGATTGTATCCGGCCACGACCATATAATCGAGGCCTGCAATGTCGGCCTCTCGCTCATCCTGTCTGCTGTATCTCAGGCCAATAATTCTGCGAGAGAGTTCAGCGGCGGTCATAACGGCACTGGAAGATTGGCTGGAAGCGGCAGCGGCAAGTAAGAGACTTAATCCAATTTGATTGCTTATGGCGTTCGATGTGTCGCGGGCAACTACGTGGGCGGTTTCATGGGCCAGTATCGCGGCTAACTGGGCCTCGGTCTGAAGTTTTTCGAGCATTCCCTGAGTGATGAAGATATATCCGCCGGGCACGGCTGAGGCGTTAATCGATTTGTCTTTAACCGCGACGTAATGATATTCCCAGTATGGCTTGTGGCTGATTCGGGCAATTTTCTGTCCCACACTGTCAATATATTTCTGCAGTTCCTCATCTTCGATTTTTCCGCCTAATTCCTTTTCTATCTCAGGGGCATAATGCTGGCCAATTTCGAGGTCCTGCTTTTCAGGAAAGAGCATGAGCTCCTGTTGGCCGGTTATCGGATTGAAGGCACAGCCGGTGAAGAGGCAAACAGCAAAGCAGGATATCAGCAGGATTAATTTTTGAGAATTAGGGCTTAACATCTTGCCTTTATTATATCTTTTGAGGCCGGTGAAGTAAATATGAAAGTGCTCAAGATCAGGGGTTTTATCATAGGCTTCTGAGCAGCCATACTTAGTGTAGATTGGCTTTGAATTGGGTTTGAATTGGCTTAAATTGGGTTTGTTTTGGGTTAAATTGGCTTTGAATTGGGTTTGAA
>CAZIAN010000668.1:0-2741 GCA_964537355.1 uncultured Pirellulales bacterium
CATTTTCAAAGTCGCTCTCGTCCGCCTGCACAATGGAATCGAACAGGGTATTGATTCTTTGCATGTCCTTGATGCTTTGTCTAATCTGATGTTCCAGGCCGGGATATTGTTTGACAAATTCGTCGATATCAGGCTCTTTATCCTGTAATTGTGCATCGACAAAATCCTGTACAGCTTTTTTAACAATTCCTTTCTGATTGTCGTCAATTTTCTCTGTCATTAAATCCCCTGAAAGCGACAGTTAGCTCCGCCATTGCGCGCGAGACAAGTTTTCGTACCGCTTCGCTGCTTTTGTCGAGTCTGGTTGCAATTTCTTTGTAAGACAGTCCTTCAATTTTAGTCAGGACAATAACTTCCCGGTACTCTGATTTCAATGCGTCCATCGCGCAAGCAAGCTTATCCAGTTCCTCTTTTCTGGACATAATTACACTCGGTGTGGCAGCTTTACATGAAGCGGCATCTCCGGCAAGGCCGGCAATGGTAGTCGGCCCGTAGTTATCAAGCCGGACTTCTTTGCGGATATCGCGCTTGTCGGCATGTAATTTCTTGAAGTTGCCCCGAAGCTCATTTTCAGCTATTTTCGAGAGCCACCTTATGAAGTCACCTTCGTTTTTATACGTGAAGCCGTCTAATCCGTTAAAGGCGTGGATGAGGGTATCCTGTACGAGGTCCATTGATTCGAGCTTTGAGCGAAGCTCGCCGCCCATACGAAAGCGTACCATCCACCGTACCCGCTCGGAGTAAACGTTGTAAAGCTGGTTTAAGGCAGATTTGTCACCGGCCTTAGCCAGAACAACTAAATTGCGGGTCTTTTGGCCAAAATTACACATTTGCCTTTGCTAACCTCCACAGGTGACAGAATTTATATAAATTATACCTGTTCGGGTAAAAAATTTCAATAAAAAGCGTCCGCTTGCTCGGATTTTGGCATTTATAACAATAGAGCCGGCAAGGCCGAAAGGCAAATGAAAGAAAGTAAATATTAACGAAACAATTTAAGGAGAACAAAAAATGAGCAGTAAAACAAAAATGTTCCTGATAGTATTGTTGGTGTTTTTAGCCAGTACGAGCAGCAAAGTGAAGGCAGATTTCACATTCGGCACACCCATAAATCTCGGGCAGCCTGCCAATAGTTCCTTTGACGAGTGGGGGCCATGCCTATCAGCAGATGGATTAGAGATGTACTTCGGAACCGGACGGTCCGGAGGTTCAGGTGCTGAAGACCTGTGGGTATCGATGCGGGCTACAACAGAGGATGAATGGGCAAGCCCCGTCAATCTTGGACCAACGATAAATAGTTCATCTCCCGAAGGGATGCCGAGCATCTCGGCCGATGGCCTGGAACTCTATTTTAGCTCCGGTCGGCCCGGCGGGTACGGTGATGGGGACATATGGGTCACCACGCGGGTGACGAAAGAAGATCCCTGGGGCGAACCGGTGAATCTCGGGCCAACAGTCAACAGTTCTTCTCTTGAAATCGGATCGAAAATTTCAGCCGATGGACTGACACTTTACTTTAATTCCAACCGGCCGGAAAGCACAGGGGAATGGGATTTATGGATGACGACGCGGGCAACAATAAACGATGACTGGGGGGAACCCGTGAGTATTATGCCGGCTGGATACTCCTGCCTTTCAACCGATGGCCTTGTGCTTTTCTTCCAAGATGATAATTTAGATATATGGATGGCACAGCGGAAGACGAAAACAGAGCCCTTTGGCGCAGGGTGGAAACTTCCAAATCAAATCAATACTTCTCGGGTTGAAGGTGCACCGAGCCTATCTTATGATGGTTCTACTCTTTATTTTTCTTCCAACAATTCCGGCGGATACGGTAAGAATGATACATGGAAAGTGTTAATTGAGCCGGTCGTTGATCTTAATATCGATGGGATTGTTGACGCCGCAGATATGATCATTATGGTTGATAACTGGGGAACGGATGAACCATTGTGTGATATTGGTCCGACACCATTTGGAGACGGCATAGTAGATGTACAGGACTTAATTGTTCTGGCGGAACATTTATTTGAAGGCTTTGGTGATACAGTGATAGAGAGCAGAGTATCAGCCAGCAGTGACGATGCCGAGGAAGCGCTAAATGCCGGCTTTTCAAATTGGAATTCCAGCTCAGATCTGGAGATTGTCCATGATCGTATTGACAACGGCGGCGAACAATTAGTAGGTATGACCTTCCGTAACATCGACATCGCACCCGGTGCGGTGATAAGCAATGCCTATATCGAGTTTGTTTGTGATGAGAGAATAAGCGGTACTGCTCTTGCATATTTTCTCATCTGGGGACATCTCACGCCGAATTCTGAGGGATTTATGGCACCTTATGTAATATCCAATCGCCCGAAAACAGAGGCCAAAGTACCTTGGGAACCGGATACCTGGAATGCGGGAGGTCAGAAGATCCAGACTGTGAACATCGCCCCTATCATCCAGGAATTAATCGACCAGGAAGGCTGGGTTGCTGGCAATGCATTAGAGATAATTATTGGTGCAGATCCGAGCAAGCCAGGATTCAGCGGTGTTCGTGTGGCTGAATCTTACGATGGTTCTCCATCGAGTGCGCCGCTGCTGCATATTGAAGTTGCGGCTCCATAAATTACAAAATATTGACCACACATCTTTACATTTGCCCAAAGGGCCAGAAGTTTGATAGACTTCCGGCCCTTTTTGGTTTTAAAAGATTTACATGTGTAATATATTTCATCGTCACCGTTTACTTAATC
>CAZIAN010000669.1:0-2736 GCA_964537355.1 uncultured Pirellulales bacterium
GTGTCAATGGGCGCTTTAAAACCGGCCAGGGATGGGCGCTTTAAAACCAGCCAAAAATTCTTTTCCTTTTATACCAATTTCGTTTCATAATTCAAGATAATTCTGCCTCTTCCGACCTTCGATTGCAGAAGTGGCGAGGCCTGTGTCGCTCGGACCGGCGGCGCTGCGAGAATGGGCCCCGCAAAAGCTCGTCGGAGCATCGCCGCCGCAAGCCGAGCGGGACAGGCCGGTCGAATGCGGATCTCACTTACTTTTCTTATGAGCATTGTCATCCTGTTCTTTTTTGCTGTTGTTATTTCCGGCTCTGTCTTTGAGACGATAGCTTCGGCCTGTAATTGTAATAATTTCGGCATGGTGCAGGAACCTGTCCAGAATTGCTGTAGCCGAAGGAACATCACCGAGTAGTTTGCCCCAATCTTCCAGCGGCCTGTTTGAAGTCATTATCGTGGCTTTTGTTTCGTACCGCCGCATGATTATTTCAAACAGATACTCGCCTGAGCGTTTGGGCAATTGCTTAATGCCCATATCATCGATTATCAACAGATCGGGCTTTAGGTATTTGGCCATTACGTTATCCTGGCCGGCAAATGCTTCATCATGCAGGAAGTCCCGCACCGTATCAAAGATCGAACGATACCGAACAGTAAAACCGCTCTTGATGGCCTGGTAGCCGATTGCCTGAACCAGGTGACTTTTTCCTGTACCCGGAGGGCCTAAAAACAAGCAGTCTTGGCATTCACGAATAAACCGACAGCTCGCCATATCGTATATCTGTTTCTTCTTGACCGAAGGGTTAAATTGCCAGTCAAAATCCTCAAGGGTTTTCAGTTCCCTGAAAACAGCGGCTTTGATACGTCTTTGTATCTGACGCTCTTTGCGTACGAGCAGCTCATCCTGCAGGATCAGTTCAAGGAACTCTGCGTGAGTCAGACTGTTGCCTGCCGCCTCCTGCAAACGCACATCCAGTGACTGGATCAGGCCTGACAGACGCAGTGTTTTTAATGTTGTTTGTAATGACTCATTCATAACGTTTTACCCCTTCATAAAAAGCTTCTCAATTTTCCAAAGGTACCTACCATAGAGATGCCTTTACTATTTTCTCATAATCCGACATATTCCGAATAATGGGATGTTCATCGATAAACTCTAACTGCTCTTGCTTACAACCGCCTCTTTGGATTATTTGCCTGATTGTTCTGAGCCGAAATGCATCGTGTGTAAGGGCTATTTCACAGGCTTTGTCAATCGCTTCATAGTCGTGATGGTTGACAAGATTTAACAATCCAACCAGCACACGAATTCCCGGAATACCTCGTGTCTTGAGCATGGCCTGTGCCCACTTATCAGCATTGGTTCCTATCAGAGAAGCCCGTTCAAGTAGCCAGACAGTGCCTTTCTCGATCTTCGATCTTTTTTGCGAATGGATATGTTTTTGCTGTGTTTGAAATTGTCCCGGCTCGCCCTGGACATAAACAGCAATCTGCTCCATCCGGCAATTGAATATCCTAACCAGGTGGCCGTCCCAGCGTGCCCAGACCTGCCTGCCTGTGTATTCCGGCGGGACAGAATAATAAGACTTTTGAACTTCGATATGACCGTCACGGTGAACTGAACGTTTGGCTTCGGCAAAGCATGAGAAGCGGCCAGCGGGCAATGGCAACAGGCTCGTCTTCTCTTCTTCTCTGAATAGTTTGCCGACCTGTTTACGAGTAGTACCGTGAATACGGGTGTCGGCTATGCGTGTCTCCCAGTTAAGCAAATGCTGATTTTGTTCAGCCAGGCTGGAGAACTTACGGCCTTTCAATGCGTTGTCTTTTACGTATCCTACACCCCTTTCAACTTTGCCTTTGTGACGTGGCGTGTATGGCTTTGTGGGCAAAATAACAGTGCCATAATGTTCGCAAAACGATTGGATTTTGGGGTGAATGTCGGGATCATACCAGTCGGCATTTTTTACCGCAGCCTTGAGGTTATCAATCACCAGAGTCTTAGGGACACCGCCAAAGTGCCAGAAGGCATTTTCCAGACAATGAAGAAAATCGTCAGTGGTCTGACGATAAACTGTTTCGCTGTATGCCTTGCGAGAGAAACTCAGGACGATCCGAAAGACATGCGGGTGCTTACGTGTGTTGTCAGTTCTGACAGTAGGTGCTCCGCTGCCGAAATCTATCTGTGCCTCTTCGCCGGGCATACATTCCATTCGGCGAAATGGTATCGGCTTATCGTCTCTGAGACGATTGACAAATCTACGAACACTGTAATAGCTGCCGTCAAATCCATACTCATCTCTGAGATCCTGATAGATTCGCTGACGGGATAATCCTTTTTCGAGTTTTTCTTCTACAACTTTACGGAAGGGTTCACACTGACTCTTTTGGCCGGCCTTTTGTTTAGATTGACTGACTGAGCCGGTGGGCGCTTTGGCCGGTTTTGAATCCTCCGACCCGGTGGGCGCTTTAGTGACTGGTTTTGGGTTAGCTTGCCATAGATTGATGTACCTGGCTACCGTTTCACGGTTGATTCCAAGCTCTCTGGCAATACGTCGATGAGACCAGCCACGCTGTTTTAATGTCAATATTGCGTTTACCATAGCCATTTTGAGTTGATTCGCCATAACAGTTCTCCTTAAATCCCGTCATTGTCGGGACTGGAGAGTGTTTATGCCAAATCTTCCTTTCCTCAAAGTGGCTGGTTTTGAACGCGCCCATAGTGGCTGGTTTTAAGCGCCCCTTGACA
>CAZIAN010000670.1:0-2721 GCA_964537355.1 uncultured Pirellulales bacterium
TCGCCACGGACGGAATGGGTGGTTACCAGTGGAAAAAGTCGCCGATGGTTCGGAACTCTCAGCCAGGCAGGTGGCTTGCTGGAATCCGGTTCTGTTTCAGCCTAAAACCGGCCCGCTCATGTTGTTCTATAAAGTTGGCGATGATGAGCCGGAATGGTGGGGCGAATACAAGACTTCCGGCGATAGTGGAAAGACGTGGTCAAAGCCGATACGACTGCCTAATGGATTTTTGGGCCCGATTAAAAACAAACCTGTTCAATTACCGGATGGTTCGATTCTCAGCCCATCGAGCATCGAGTACTATACCGGCAAAAACCGGGAAGCCGAACTGTGGCAGGTACATCTTGAGTTATCAAAAGATATGGGAAAAACCTGGAAAAAGATTGGACCGCTCAACGATGGCAAGGAGTTTAATGTTATCCAACCGTCAATATTGATTTATCCGGACGGGAAGATGCAGATTCTTTGCAGGACAGAGCGTGCAGGGCGTATTTATGAAGGATGGTCCGATGATATTGGCAAGACGTGGAGCGAGATGAATCCTATAGAATTACCTAACCCTGATGCTGGAATAGATGCTGTAATGCTTAATGATGGAAGGGCTTTGTTAGTTTATAATCATAGTAGTTCAGATGGGAGAGATCGTGAGTTTTTGAATGTTGCAGTATCTCATGACGGGAAGAAATGGCAAGCGGCGCTTGTGCTGGAAAACCAGGAAGGGGAGTACTCCTATCCTGCGGTTATTCAAACTTCTGACGGTCTTGTTCATGTTACCTACACCTGGAAGCGAGAGCGAATCAAACATGTAGTACTCGATCCCAGGCAATTTAATGTGAAGGAAATTCGCAATGGAGAATGGCCTGAGTGACAAAGCAATAAAAGTTACTGATTTTATTGAAGCAGCAATGCTGATGAACAATACACGCTTAAGTAAAAGCTCCGGAATGAAAGTAAGAGTATTACCAATACTGTTTGTTTTTACGATGGTTTTGATGTTGCCGGTTTTGGCTTATGGAAAAGTGTTGGTCGAATGGGACTTCAGTCAGGGGACATTAGGCTGGTTAGGGAATAACAGGATAGAGAATCTTTCATCATCGCCGGAAGGGCTGCTTGTTAAATCCACAGGGGAAGACCCATGGATAGAGGGGCCGGCGATTGATTTGCCCGCCGAAAAGATGATCAGGCTGAAAATACGGATGAAGTTGCATGCGGATGTTTCTGCTGAGGTGTTTTACGGAAAGACATTCAGGGCCGGGCATTCGGTCCAATTCACAACTCGAAATGACGGTCAATGGCACGATTACAGCGTTGTTATTCGGGAGAAGTTAGGAGACGGGACACGTTTTCGCCTTGATCCATGTATGGGCTGGGGGCAAGTTACAGTTGCTTTTATCAAGGTAGAGGCGATTGGGGAAATAATTGTACCTTCATTAGAGAGGCCTAAAAAACCTGAGAGAATCATAAGCAGGGGGGTGTCGATAGGATCAGGAAGTTTAGAATTCGAACAATATGGAGATAAGTGGGGAAGCTATATTGTTAAAGTAAACGGCAAGGAAATGGCGGCAGGATACGAGTGTGAATTGATAGGGGCAGTTTTCGATGAGGTTCCTGAATGGCTAAATCTTAAAGACGCGAAGGTTACGTTTGAGGGTAAGACGGCGAGGGAATTTGTCAGTAAGGGGGTCATCAATGACAGCAGGGGGGCGGAGTGGGAAATCCAAAGAAGCATCAGGCCAGCTAAACAAAAAGGAACGCTTATAGTAGAAACGCAGCTAAGAGTAAATAAAGACAGGGACATTGTCCACATTCCCTGGCTGACGATTTTTCCGGGTCTCGGAACATTCGGTGAAAGGAAATACCAGGGTTTGTTCGCTGGCGTGGAATATCTTTCTGATGAGCCCAGCAGCAGTACTGCGGATATTGAAACTCCGGAACATATCCGCCGGGTTCCCGATCCGGTTAAGATAACTTTTCCTCTAATGGCGGTTGCGCATAACGGCAGTTATATCGGGGTAATCTGGGAGCCATCCGAAATGCTCGCGGCAACTTTCGATTCGCCGGACAGGATTTACAATTCGGGCGCACACATTATGGCACTATCGGGACCGGCTGTTGGGGAGCTTCGTTTTGAGAATGGGTTTTGTGCCCACACACCATTTAGGCTTGAAGCGAATAAGCCACTGAAAGTTTCCATGCTGATAGTTGGCGGCAGGGGGAAAACTGTGATACCTGCGGTTAAGCAGTATGCGGCGTTGAAGGGATTGCCTGCTGTGCCCAAGTTCGAGGGAGGTTTCGAGGCTGCGGTCAATCTTCTTGCTCACGGCTGGCTGGATTCGCAAATAAATCATGACGGTCTTTTCAGGCATGCAGTTTGGGGTGACAATTTTCCGCCTACACAGGCGGCGGATGCAGCAGCATTTATTGACTGGCTTAACAATCATTGCAATGATAAAGCGCTTAGCAAAAGACTTAACGGTGCGAAATTTCAGACGCTGAGTAAAATACCATCGGGGCAGCCTTTTTCGAGCAGTGTTGGACATGCACACTTGCCGACAGCGCCTTTTATATTTGGGCGTGTGTATGAATTCGTACAGCAAAGACATCGTGAAGCGCTGCGTTTGCTCGGTAATTTCGACGAAGACGGCATAAAAATTTACACATCCGGCAAAACAGACTATTCGAGAACTCACTTTGCAAAGCATGCCAATGGTTTATCAGGAC
>CAZIAN010000671.1:0-2712 GCA_964537355.1 uncultured Pirellulales bacterium
AATGAAACAAAAATGATAAAATAACATTTGACAAAGGTCGTTCCATATCAGGGTGCGGGCTTGTCCAAATATTCTTCAAATTAACTTTATATTTTTCATATATGCAACGTAAACCATCCAGATCTCAACGATTCAATCGTCGTAACAGATGCTGATCTTCCGACATAAGAACTCTTTCTTGGCGTAAAGTAAAATTGAACGTTTAACTATTAACAAGACAACTTGACTATTCATCTAAGTCTAACTTTTTCTATTTTGCAGGGAAGAATCACCTAAAATGAGTAATATACAGGACTCCCATCGTATTTTGAACATGATGAACGTGCAATATTCTTCAAGTTCTCAGACCACACGTTAAATATGAGTGAGGTCAATCGCTATGGGCCGAAGAAATTTGGAACATATCGATACATTTCATTTCATGTCAGGATACTTAATCCGATAAGACACAGAAAATTGTCAAAAAATATCAGTATTTTTTAGGACTCGATATAGGCAAAATTGGTATTTGTGGTGTCATTTTGGAGTCAAACCGTCACCGTATCTTGGCGGTATTTTTCGACTCTCGAAAGATGACTTTGCATCTGTTATGTCACTCTTCCACAGCATCTGTTTGTGGAAGTTTTATTCGCCACTCTTCGGCCTTTTCCGGCTTGTTCCAGGCTTCGTAGAGTTCGATTAGACTCTTCCATGACTCTAATGTGTGTGGGTGGGTGTCACCGAGTTTGAGGCAACGGCCCTTGAGGGCTTTGAAAAGATATTTCTCTGCATCTTCATAGCGACCTTGCTTTTGTACAGAACCGCCAATTCGTGCATAGACTCGAAGCAGGCGGGATGGTCCTGGTCCTATTGAAGGATTGCCTCGACTACCGTAGAAATGCTCTACCTGTGGACGAACGAAGGAAAAATCGATTATATCATGGATTCTCCATAGCGGATTATCTGGCCTAATTCGCTCATCAAGATTTATCAAACTATAAAACAATTTGGGATGGCGTTGTTGCTTGCATCCTAACATAATTTACCTCCTTGCATATTCTGCTAGAACACAAAGATTATATCGAAAATAGCCGAATTGGGCAACAGGCCCTAATCGGTTTTGGTATAAGTTTGAGCCGGAATTTTGTTGAAATTGAGATGAAATCTTTATATTATTGGACATGTGGCTAGCAGGATTGATTTAGTGACGTGTATATGGGAAATCCCGGTTCATATTTCTCCTTTGATATTTTTGAGGAGCCGGGACGACGAATGCGGTTTTAGGAAATTCGAAAACTAAATTATAAAACATAACATTAATGAGGTCAACCGCCTTCGACGGATTCCACAATTTTAATCTTGGTCTTTAATTCTTACTTTATCTTTTTAGGAGGACACTCATTATGTGTAAACAATTCATTTATCTGGCCCTTGCTGTATTTTGCCTAAACCTTATTCCGAAGAGCGCCGCCCGGGCGGATCTCATTGGCTGGTGGAAGCTTGACGAAGGGTCCGGCGACACTACCTACGACAGCTCCGGCAACGGTAATCATGGGACACTGACGGAAGGCACCGCGGGTTTCCCGGAGTGGAAGACGGCCATTGGTGATTTTCGGGTCGGTACGGCGGCGCTCGAATTCCACGCCGGCACGGCGGAGGGAGAAGGCGACCTGGTGGACTGTGGGAACAGTGAGATATTCAACATCACGGAGAATATTACGTTCGCGCTTTGGGTGAAAGTAGAAGTCTTTACGATGACATATCAATACGTTTTCTCCAAGGGACTCAACTATATGATCCTCCGGGCTGGGGATACCCCCTACTTTAGAGTCGTTTTTAACGGCCTGGATGTCGGCGATGGTGATGATTACTATGCAGGCGGGACCCCCATACCCATCGAGGACGGCCAGTGGGATTACATTTCCGGCGCGTATGTCAGCTCGACGGGAGTCGTAGCTTTCTACACGGACGGAATTCTGGAGGAGTCTAAAATCTCATCCGGTAGCCTCCCTACGAATGAAGAACCTGTCTGCATCGGTAATAGATATACAAGAAAGGGTACGGACGCGATTATTGATGATGTCCGCCTCTATAATCATACGCTGAGCGCTGTTGAGATTCGTTCAGCGATGTACAGTAAGCCATTTCCCTTTGCCTCCGGCCCGAGTCCGGAGGACGGCGCGGTCAATTTCGATACCTGGGTGAACCTTTCGTGGAGACCTGGAGAGTCTGCGGTCTCGCACGATTTGTATCTCGGCGAGGTTTTTGATGCTGTGAGCGAAGGAGCAGAAGGCACATTCATCGGCAATCAAGTCGACACGTTTATCGTCGTCGGTTTTCCTGGATTCCCCTACCCTGATGGTCTTGTACCGGGAACCACTTACTACTGGCGGGTTGATGAGGTCAACGACACCGAGCCAAACAGTCCTTGGAAAGGTGATGTGTGGAGCTTTAGTGTTCCCCCCAAAACCGCCTATGCACCAGATCCAGCTGATGGAGGCGAGGCTGTAGCTGTGGATACACAGCTTAGCTGGACACCAGGTTTCGGAGCAAAACTTCACACCGTATATTTCGGCGACAATTTTGACGAAGTGGACAATGCAACAGGCGGCCAGTCTCAGGGTATTGCGACTTATACTCCCGGCACGCTTGAAATGGCCAAAACTTACTTCTGGCGCGTCGATGAGTTTGATGTTGTCGAAACGCATAAAGGCGATGTCTGGAGCTTTACCA
>CAZIAN010000672.1:0-2710 GCA_964537355.1 uncultured Pirellulales bacterium
GCAGTTTGGTTTTGCCACAACAGCTCTTGTGTCGCTTGGCTGTACAATGCTGCGAAAATGTCACGAAGGCGCCTGCACGTTCGGAATCGGGACCCAGGACCCCGAACTTAGAAAACGCTTTGCCGGCAAGCCGGAGTATATTGAGCGGTTTATGTATTTTATTGCCGAGGAAGTACGGCAGATTATGGCACAGCTCGGCTTTAAGAAATTCAAAGATATGATTGGAAGAACCGAACACCTCGGAATTCGCAAAGCAATCGAACACTGGAAAGCAAAAGGGTTGGATTACTCGGCGATTTTCAATCAGCCGGCTGTCAGTAACGTTAATGCCTTACGGCTAAGCTCACAACAACCAAATAAGCTCGAAGACCATATTGACTGGAAGATTCTAAAAAAAGCCAAATCCGCTATCGAAAAGAAAGAAAGAACAAAAATCGAACTGCCCATTCGCAACACAAATCGAACAGTGGGTACTATTCTGAGCAACAATATAATTAAAAAACACGGCCCGCAGGGACTGCCGGACAATACTCTGGAGATTGTTTTTCGAGGCTCGGCAGGACAGAGCTTCGGTGCGTTCCTGGCTCCGGGCATAACCTTAAGACTTATAGGTGAAAGTAACGACTATCTGGGCAAAGGTCTTTCAGGGGGACGCATCGTTGTCAAAACGCCCGACAAGTCACCATTTATAGCACATGAGAATATCGTTGTCGGTAATACTCTGCTTTATGGCGCCACGAGCGGGGAAGTTTTTGTCAACGGCATGGCGGGTGAACGGTTTTGTGTCCGTAACAGCGGAGCAACAGCAGTTGTCGAAGGTCTCGGCGACCACGGGTGCGAATACATGACCGGCGGAACCGTCGTAGTACTTGGCAAAACGGGTTGTAATTTCGCCGCCGGCATGAGCGGCGGAACGGCTTACGTTCTCGACGAGATGCAGTTGTTCGATACACTCTGCAATCTCGACATGGTTGAGCTGGAAACTGTCTGGCGGGCCGGCGACAAAGATGTGCTCTTCGATTTGATTCAACGGCATCTGAAATGGACCCAAAGCAAGCGTGCCCAATATATTTTAGACACATGGTCGGATATGGTGGGCAAATTCGTAAAAGTTGTTCCGATTGATTATCGTAAAGCCCTTGAAAAAATGCGAGCGGCCGAACAACGACACACAGAAACAACGCCTGCTACCGAGGAGGTGTTTTAATGGGTGAGACGAAAGGTTTCTTAAAGTATAAACGCCTGTCGGCCGGGCATCGACCTGTCGAGGAGCGGATTAAGGACTTCAAAGAGCTTAACCTGCCCCTCAGTCCGGATGCAATTCACCAGCAGGCGGCAAGGTGTATGGATTGCGGAATACCTTTCTGCCATGGGGTGGGCTGCCCGATTAACAATTCCATACCTGATATGAATGAGCTGGTATATAAGAATCGCTGGGAAGAAGCCTGCCTGATGCTTCACTCAACCAATAATTTCCCTGAGATTACCGGCCGGGTGTGTCCTGCTCCCTGTGAGACGGCCTGTACGCTTTCCATCAACGATGAGCCTGTGTTAATAAGGCACATTGAGTTTCAAATAGTCGAACGCGGATTCGAACAGGGCTGGATCAAACCGATACCACCATTGAATAAAACAGGCAGACGTGTCGCTGTGATAGGCTCCGGACCCACTGGTCTTGCCGCGGCACAGCAACTGGCGCGGGCCGGACACGATGTGATAGTCTTTGAAAAAGACAAAAAAATAGGTGGAATATTACGCTATGGAATCCCCGACTTCAAACTCGAAAAACACATTATCGACCGGCGGCTTGAGCAGCTAATCGCCGAAGGCGTCGAGTTCCAGACGGACATGAATGTTGGCAAGGATATTTCCCCTCATTATTTAAAGAAGATGTTCGATTGTGTCTGCCTTACTATGGGAGCAGGCCAACCCCGCGACCTCAACATACCCGGCAGAGGATATGAAAATATTTTTTATGCAATGGAATACCTGAGACTGCAGAACAAGCTTTGCTCGGGTGAGCCAATAAATAAGCCCGAAAATATTTCAGCTAAGGACAAAGTCGTAGTTGTAATAGGCGGCGGAGATACAGGCAGCGATTGTGTTGGGACCGCTCGTAGGCAGGGAGCTAAAAAAATATATCAACTGGAAATTCTACCCAAACCTCCGGACATCAGGCCGCCCGATACCCCCTGGCCCGAGTGGCCGAGGATTATGAGAACATCTTCCTCTCATGAGGAAGGCTGCGAACGGCAATGGTCCGTCTGCACCAAAAAGTTTTCGGGAGGAGGAGGAATCATTGCCGAAGAACTTCACGGCTGCAAGGTGGAATGGATTAATAAGCCCGACGGCTGGAAAATGAAAGAGCTGCCGGACACGGATTTCACTCTCAAGTTTGACCTTGCGATTTTAGCTCTCGGATTTGTACACGTTACTCACGAGAATTTGATAGAAAATCTGGATTTAAAACTGGACGGCCGTGGTAATATAGCTGTCAGCAATTATCAGACAAGCCAGCCATGGATATTCGCAGCCGGCGACACAATCTCCGGAGCCTCATTAGTTGTACGCGCCATCAACAGCGGACGCCAGGCCGCGGCGGCAATTGACAATTGGCTGTCTCTGTAATTGTTTTGACGCAGATGCTTTTGTTGCCCCTCATTTTAACGACAAATCACCCCTGGGTACAATCCTTAAAACATAAGCATAG
>CAZIAN010000673.1:0-2704 GCA_964537355.1 uncultured Pirellulales bacterium
ATCTGTAACTGTAAATAAGTGCCGGCAGTGATACTAAATGTAACGTTTTTTCCGCAATTTAAATAGGGCAATGATTAAATTATTACCACACCATAAATCTCGATAGAATTTTTTTTAAATACCCTCCTGTTGTTGCACTACTCGTAAAGTTTCATTATTATAATTTAATTGGAAAGTTCTATAGTATGGGCAGAAACCTGACATGGGAAATATGAGTGAAAGGAGCCGAAAATGTCACGATGTTATTGTCGAGTTGTACTGTCAATTTTAGTAATCGTTTTTGCCTGGCTGACTTTTTCCTGGGCTAAAATTGTATTGACTGTCCTGGGTGCCATACTGGCGATTCAGGCATTAGCCGGAACTTGTTGTTGCGCTTCCAAAAGCGAAGAGAAAGCAGCATCAGAACCGCCGGCAGCCGAATAATTGCAGAATGTATATCATCCGGCAACGTTCACCCGCGACAAGGGTATTCTGTCAGATCTCAAACCGGTTCGTGTAGCCGGAAAACTCGTATTCTCGATACAGATTTGCAGATAATCTCGTCAAAAATTTCTGGACCTGCGAAGGTCTTGATGAGTTCACCACATCTAATAGTCTATAAGAAACTGCAAATCGAAAGATGATGGGGATTTTTAAGAGAAGACTTAAGTAGTTTTATCGGAACAACACAAATAAGGGCTGCGAGTGTCCGCTCACGGCCCTTTTTAAGTCCTATATACTGATAAAGTTGCCGCCTGAATTCGCCGATTAATGAACGAAAGTGAGTATCTATAATTAATTGTGTTTTATTCTATAGAATCCTTGCCTTGCAGGAGATCGATTAGGGCCAATCTCAAAATGAGGAGAAATAAATATGTTCAAGATAGAAGACATTATGACTAAGGATGTGATTACAGTTAACAAGGAAACTGCGATACAAGAGGCCATAAGGATTATCGTTGAAAATAATATTACAGGACTGCCCGTAGTCAATAAAAAGATGCAACTCATTGGTATCATCTCAGAAAAAGACGTATTGACACTGCTTTATAACGTTGGCAGCAGAGCAGGCAGGGTTGAGGAATTTATGACACGAAAAATCGTCAGTTTCGATATAGAAGACAACGTGGTAGATGTTTGCGATTGTCTTGTCAAGCACCACTTCCGAAGAGTCCCGATAGTCCAGGGGCCGAAGAAAATGCTGGTGGGAATTATTACCAGAAAGAATATAGTCCAAAGAATATTCGAGTGCCAGAATTTCTTCAGAGATACCCCGCACAAAAAGGATGAGCATACCAATGTTAAAGTTCGAGTTTAGCCGCTGAAATCAAAAAGCGGCTTAAGCTCAGATAAACAGTGTCCTCAGAAAGTGCCCACAGACCCTAAAATAACAAGCTCATACAACAGACCGAATAATATTGTTTTTACAAAATTTCTTAAGGCGTATAAGCCCAACCGGCATTATTAAGTACTCCGGATCCGGTCAGACCGGCAGGGGCCGTTACTGTTATTGTAGCATTTCCATTGCCATCGACAGATGCAAACGTGAAATTGCTGGCCTGAAAGTACTGGCCGGTAAGGTCGCCTGAGGTAAAACCTAAAGTCCCCTGGATCGCGTCAAGAGTACTGCCTGCCATTGCAGCCACCGCAACAGAATCCTCGGTATAATAAGCACGCACAGCGGTACGAATAGTACCGGCTATCACAGCACCTTCCGACCATTTTGCCTGCCCGATTCGGCCCCGAAGAATCGGAATCGCCACAGCAGCCAGGATACCGACAATCAGAATAACGACCATCAGCTCAATCAGTGTGAAGCCTTTTTCGGATATGTCCTCTTCCATCTTCAATCTCTGAAAAATGTTTTGAAAAATACCATGATTCTGATATTTTCATATTACGTTTGTCTTTTGTGTTCTACTCATTACGCAATAAAAACAACCAATCATTTATCGACTCAATCCATTATTAACTTTATCCGCCCCACCCACCGTTTAAATGGCCGAAAAGGCTTTTTTAACATGGAAGGCAGGTGGGTATTCTATAAACTGGCTTAAGTAATGAAAAAGGCCTGCAAAAACACAAGAAAAACTCCAAAGTACACCACTTTCAGAGCCGATAATAAAGACAAGCATAGTCAGAGAGATTTTTGGAGAACAAAATGAACATCCCTGAAATCGAACGGTTGATAACAGAGGCAATTTGCAACAGACCAAAGGTGACAACAGCCCCTTTGAACCTTTACTTATACGACTCAAAACTTTTCTGCGGCGGAAGAATAGTCATGCCGAAAGATGCAAAATTCGTAGCTTATGTACCCACCAACTGCCTTGAGAAAGGCTTCAATGAACAAGAATGGAAACTAATTGTACAAAAGATAAACCAGATTACAAACAACCGGAATGACGACGACAACAAACCAAAGAAAATGTCAGACAAAAAACAAATTAAGCAAACAAGATTCAATGAGCGAAGAAGAGAGCAAAGATTATATTATCGCCGTCCGATGTGGTATTTCCAAAGCCTTAACAAAGCCCGTCACAAAGGCCGGATGGTTGATATTTCAAGTAACGGAATGGGATTTACCTGCAGCATGACCTCCCAAAGCCCTCTTGCCGCCAGGCAGACGATTTCAACCCGGCTTGATGTCCCGCTTTTTTGCAAAGACGGCAGTTACGATATGGTAAGATTCGACCGGGAAGGTCAGATTTGCAGAGTAGAAAAA
>CAZIAN010000674.1:0-2692 GCA_964537355.1 uncultured Pirellulales bacterium
CCATCTCATGCTCAACCAGTTCGGTTTCGATCGGGGCGGATTTCGTCAGCTCGTGCTGCTGCCGGTACCGCGAAGACACATCCTGCTGGGAAAAAACCTTGCTTTCCTGCCGATCGCTATTGGATTTGGATTAACTTTCCTCGTGCTCGTCAAAATCATCCTGCATATCTCGTTCACCATCGTTCTTGCAGCCGGCTTGCAGTTGCTGGCGACCTTCATGCTGCTCAGCATAGTGGGCAACCTGATATCCGTACTCGTCCCTTACCGCATCTCCCCGGGGTCAATGAAGCGGACCAAAACCTCCGCCATGACGAGCTTCCTGATTTTCATATCGCGATTGTCGTTTCCAGTGGCCATGGTTCCAATGTTCATTCCGCCGGCAACAGGGCTGCTCATGTCCCGCCTGGGCTGGCTGCCGGCCGGACCTGTAATCCTCTTGTCCTCGATGGTACTGTTGGGGCTACTTGTCTTTTTTTACAGGCTCAGTCTGCCTGGCCTCGGCAACATGTTGCTGAAACGCGAAAAACAAATCCTTAAAGTGGTTACCGAAAAAGTGGAGTAACTCTAACGCAACACAGAGTTCAGAGACATATTCACTTCTTTGCTAAATTATCAGCATTGCGTCCCCATAGGAATAAAAACGATATTGCTGTAAGATGGCGTGATTGTAAGCGGCGAGGATATTTTCGAGACCAGCAAAGGCTCCCACCAGCGCAAGAAGTGTGGATTTGGGTAGATGGAAGTTCGTTATCATGGCGTCTGTAATTTTGAATTTATAGCCGGGCTTTATGAATAGACCTGTTGAGCCTGCGGCGGCTTCGATTTGCGGGCTTGCGGCTAAGGTCTCGAGGGTTCGGGTCGAGGTTGTACCGACAGGGATTATTCGCCCCCCTTTGCTTTTTGCGGTATTTATTATCCGGGCATTTTCCTGGTCTATGCTGAACTGCTCCTGATGAATCTGGTGGTCGTCGAGGTTTTCGGCGGTTACCGGTTTGAATGTTCCGGCTCCGACGTGCAGTGTTATATATGCAAAGTTGATACCGGCCAGTTTAAGCTCCTCCATCAGAGGCTCTGTAAAGTGCAGTCCTGCCGTGGGGGCGGCAACGGCGCCGTTTTTACGGGCATAAACCGTCTGATATCGCAGTTCATCTATTTGGGCCAGCGCCGGGTCGTCGTCCCGTTTGATATACGGCGGAAGCGGCGGAAAGCCTATTGCTTTGAGAACCGTTTCTGTGTCTGCTTCTGCCTTTAACCTTAGCAGACATCTGCCGCGGACTTGTTTTTCAAGCAGCTCGGCCTCGCAGAAATCTCCCTTTTGCCTGTCCTTTAAGATAAGAATGTCACCGGCCCTTAGCCTGCGAGTGCCTTTTAGCATTACAATCCAGTTGTTGTCGGAGTTTTGACCGAGGAACAGACCTTCGAGTTTGCCTCCCGTGGTTTTACGTGCGAAAAAGCGGGCGGGCAGGACTTTCGTATCGTTGAGCACAAGGCAATCTCCGGGCGATAAAAAATCTCCGATGCTGCTGAATCGGCTGTCGATGGTATCGCCGCTGCAGCGGTTAAGAACCAGCAGTCGTGAGCTGCTTCGAACGGGGCATGGATGTTGTGCGATCAGTTCGGGCGGTAAGTAGTAATTCAGCTTTTCAGTTTTCATAAACAAACGTTATCAGACCGTTATCAAAATGACAAAAAAAATATTTTCTAAATAATACGCTAAATCATAGGTTTAAGCTGCGACATAAAAATTTCTGCAAAAGCAGTTCGATATTAGGGACGATACTAGTACTAATAATACGAATTAACTTATTTACAATAATCGTTTTTCAGGGGTCGGGTTTTATGTCGTCAGCACAGTATGTAGAGAGGCAGGTAACATCAGTCGCTGCTTTAGGCAGGGATGAGCTTAAGAGACGTATCAAGAATTTTCGGGGCCGGTTCAAGCTGGATTTCACGGAAGATTACCTCAACAAGATAAGCGTTGACAGGTTAAGACATATCCTATTGGCTGCGTTAATAAACGCAAAGACGCACAATTAAAAAGCCGTCCACACCTTAGAACCATTCATAGGTACAAACTTATTTCCATGCGCATAAAAAAGGCGGACATTATATCCGCCTGTAATTATCATTAGTGATATTTTCGATTAATACCCCAATCTTCCCCAAATGGCCTTCTGCATCTTTTGTAAATCCTCGATATCTTCTGGGCTTTCAGGTGTCATCTGGTGCAAACTGGCCGTGTTATAGAAGTTAATTGCTGCGAGCTTGCCGGTCTCTAATGTTTTCTGGCCTTTGTACTTCCAATAAGCAGAGTGTCCGTCTGCAAAAGCGACGTTAGTACCGTCACCGTGCCGGACAAAGGGCGGGTCCCACCAGCGCTGATTAACATAATGAGTAGCATAACTGTCCGGAGTAACCCGGCCTTCGTCAAGAAATACTAATCTTTGAGCCGGGCCCGGGCTGACAATCTCCGTCCTGTTCTTAATCCACAATACCGTCCTGCCTACTCTTACCCCTACGTCTTTACCATTGACTGTCCTATAAGTCCCATCACGGGGAATACCGTTCATAGAATCGCCTATGGAGTATGTCCGCATCTCTCCACGAATACCGGTCGGGCATCGGTAAAGCGTTTCTTTCTTGGTATATGGATACAAGGCACCATTTTGAATAGCACTTATCTGTATTTCCC
>CAZIAN010000675.1:0-2689 GCA_964537355.1 uncultured Pirellulales bacterium
ACTTCATTTTTTATAGCAAAAATACCCACCTTGATTTCAGGACTGTCGGGCTCAGTCATCAACTGCCAGTCCCATTGCACATCGTTAATGCCAAAGGGAATCTGCTGGACAGCCTCAAACTTAACCATCTCAGGAATGCGTTTCTCTTCAACCGGCGGCAAGTTCACAAAGCGTGCAAAACTATTCTGACTCGGCACAGAAATAATTATCTCGTCCATGCTCAAATCGTACTTATTGACAAACTTGCGCAAACTCAACGCAACAAGCTCCTCTCTCTCAGCATCTGTCACACCGTCACCGCTCAGAATCTTGCCGTGCCTGATATTGTCGAAGCCTATGACTTCAACAACACCGCGCTCAGTGCTCAAGTGCAATGCTTTGAGAGAATTGTTGCCAATATCTATAGCCCAAACCATATCGGCTTCTGCTGCCATAACAAACCTCCTGCTTGGTTTTCAATTGCTCTTGTAAATACGTCTTAACAAATATACATTATATCATAATTTAAGATGTCAAAAGCACTAATTCGTTACAGTAATTTTTTAAATTATGAAAACTTTTTCCATAAATACTCTTGGCTGCAAAGTCAATCAATACGAAACACAGCAGATTCACGAACTGCTCGAACAACTCGGACTTCAAAAGTGTGAACCACCCAAAAAACCCGATCTCGTTGTCATCAATACCTGCTGTGTAACTCACACCGCCTCAGCCAAGAGCCGGCAATACATTCGAAAAGCCCAAAAGCTAAGTCCTGGCGCTGCTGTCGTTGTCTGCGGCTGTCTGCCAACGGTACAAACCAACGAATTAAACAATATCAGCAAAAATGTTCATCTCATCGGGGATCGAAAAAATCTTGCTGAAACGCTAAGCCAAATAGCCTGCGGCAACGCTGCCGCTTCGTACTTCCAAAGCCCTCGATCCTGTCTGAACATTAATACTATAATTAAAGCAGAAAACGGTGATAAAATCAAGTTTAAAAAAGAATTGAATAATCATTTGAAGCTTCCGCCATTAACTTCCTTCAAAGAGCAAACCAGAGCTTTTTTAAAAGTCCAGGATGGCTGCGACGGATACTGCAGCTATTGTATTGTACCCAAAACCCGTCCTTTCGTTCATAATAAACCGGTCAAAGCAGTTATTCGAGAGGCAAAATCACTTGTCCAAGCCGGACACAAGGAAATTGTTGTAACAGGTGTATTTCTCGGTGCTTACGGCCAGGAGAGCGTTAGAAGAAAAAAGTGGCCAAGCCGGCAAAATGACAATCTGGCTATTTTACTCGATAAAATGGCCAAAATACCCGATCTTGCAAGGATAAGATTAAGCTCCCTGGAGCCTGCGGACGTAACGCCGCAATTACTCGATATTTTCTGTAAACACCCGAATATTATGCCACATCTGCACTTGTCGTTACAGTCCGGCTCGGACGCCATCCTCAAAAAAATGTGCAGACAATACAATTCTCATATATTCAGAGAAAAAATTGAATTAGCCAAACTATACCTCGACAGGCCAGCCATAACGACCGATATTATCGTTGGTTTTCCAGGCGAAACCGATGATGATTTTGAACAAACTGTTGGTTTGGCTAAGGATGTTGGCTTTTCAAAAATGCATGTTTTCAGCTTTTCGCCACGGAAAGGTACAGCCGCAGCAAACATGCAGAGCAGAGTTAATATAAAGACTATAAAGGAACGTTCGAAAATACTACACCGCTTAAATATTGAGTTGAGTCAAAAATTCCAGCGGCAGTTTATCGGCGAAACAGCGGAAATCCTGCTGGAAAACGATGATGGGCAGATTTACGGCCGAAGCGAAAGATATTTTATGGTATATCTGGACCAAACAGGAAAAAAGCTGAAGAAAAATGACCTTATAACGGCAAATATGACCAGATGTGGCAAGCATGGGATGTATGGGAATGTATTATAGAAACAAGCAAAATATTTCTATATTTTTTATTAATATTCGTAAAAATAAGCATTTTTTTACATAAATTAACATGAAGAAACTGAGGGGGTTGGCTTCCAGAAATTTTATATTTTACAAACAGGTCACTTCTTAATGTGTCTTAATGCTCAATTTTTATAGTTCCTGTGAGGAAAAGCATTAACGAGCAAATAAAAATGCATCAGTTTTTGCATTATCTTAAGAAAATATTTGCAGTTTTGACCAAAGTTTATACTTGACGAAAAGGCAGCTAATTTGGTATATGTTAATATGGTGGAATTTGTAGATTTTGGCCTTCTATAAGGATGGAATCCCGGGCTTTTTTCGCATGAAATTTTCCGGGCGGGCTGATGAAAAAGAAGCAAAATTCTAAATATTTTTCCCCAGGAGGCGGTTTTATTTTCAAATGACTGCTCATATCCGGCTTTTTGAAGAAAGGAGGAAATGTCAATTCATTATTATTTTCCTGGGAAAATTCAGATTAAGCTTATCGACTTCAAATTAATTATCAGTAGTTTTGGTGTGTGGCCAAAACTCGGGGGTTTGTTACTGTAACTTTTTAAAGGAGGATTATTATGTTTCGAAAATTGATTTATTTAACTTCTTTCGTTTTGGTGCTGTTTCTGGCCAATAATGCCTTCAGTATTGAGGATCCGTCCGACATGGCCGATTCGAGCGGAGACATCAAGCGCATTGAAGCATGGGTGGAGGACGGCAATCTGAATCTGACGATGACGGT
>CAZIAN010000676.1:0-2688 GCA_964537355.1 uncultured Pirellulales bacterium
CGAAAGCAGGGACAATAGTAAATAGTAAATCGTAAATGGCTTTGATCCGGCACCGCAGGGGTGCGGGCTAAACTGTATTCTGACCCATTAATTCTCAATTCTATACTCACCATCCTGTTATCTTGTCTACTGTATTCTATTTGTTAATCATTATACGAATCTAAACGGAAAAAGGCGGGCAAAATCGAAATAAATCTCCGTGAGACGGCGGCCACTATTCGTGCTGTGGATAATCATTTACAATAGTCAATAGTCAATAGAAAGCTTGTGCCCGCGAAGGCGGGTATAGTCAGTACCATAGCCTCCTGTTATCCTGTCAAAAACAGGCTTTTTCGCCTTTTTTTACTTTTTTCAAAATTATAGGTAACATTTACCCCGTGAGATACGCTGTTCGTATAGTGTTAGCGGTATAAGTTATCTCATGGGGTGAATCCCGTGAGATACGCTGTATATAATGAATAGGCGCTAGTTTTTGGCCTTTTCTTGCTCTTTTTGTCTTGAAAAACCGACGAAAGAGTTTAGATTATTCATTAGTAAACGATAAGAGGCGGAATTAAAGACGCGGGTTTTTAGGGTAGATGTCTTGGATAATCGATCTACTCGGATCCGAACTGGAGCATAATGGAAATGAAAGCATTTATTGGAAGAAGTTTCGATGAACACGACGAACCAGTAGTAGCGAAAATAATTGAATTAATAGAGTCGCATGGTGATATTAACTGCGTTTCTGGCAAGCCGGCAAAGGCTAAGGCTGTAGACAAGAAGGTGACAGAGCTAATACGCACTTCTGATCTCTTTGTCGCCATATTCACCCGAGACCGACCTATAGTCCCCAGGGAAAAGGACACATTCTTCGGACGTGCCTTCTTGCCCAAGCCCAAGACTTATACGACGTCAGCATGGGTCTTACAGGAGTCCGGTTTTGCTCTTGGTTGTGGAAAACCTATCGTTATATTTATTGAGGATGGGGTGAATAACATCCCGAAACTCCAAGGGAATCTAGAGTATATACCTTTTGATCGGGCGCGCATACAGGACACGTCCATAACTCTGAATCAGATGCTGGCTGACCTGAAGAGGAGTGTCACTGCTGGCGGGACCACTCAGGCACCTCCCGAGCGAAGTCCTGAAACGGCAAGTAGTGAGGACCGACCAGAAAGTCGTGACAAGGCGCCAGAGGCCCAGAACGGAAGGGCGATGTTCGAAGACGTTGTCGACCAGCTAGGTAAAGGCCACTACGTCGAGGCGAAGCGTTTGTTTTATGATGAAGTAGAACCCCGGCTGCCGGAGGATGAGAAACTGGTCTACGCAGCCATTCTTTTAAGATTCTCGCACCGAGCGGGTGATGAAAGTGCACTGAGTGAACTTGAGCAACTCGCACGCGAGCATCATGATAACGCCGAAGTTGCACAGCAGTTGGCTTACCGCTACAGAGATATGGGTGAATTCGACAGAGCGAGAGAAGTGTTGTTGCTAGCTAAGGACAAATGTGACACAGGCAACTCTGAACAAAGGAAGAAGGCCGTCGAGTGCTGCATCGATGCAGCCAAGTCCGATGCGCTGTCGGGGGAATACTCACGCGGCATTCAACTGCTAAGAGAGCTTTTTGCCAGTGGAAAATATGAAGATAGAAAAGCAGACATACTTGCTGGCATGGCATACATGGCAAAGGATGAGGATTTGCAGGAAGACTTCCTTTGCTATGCGGAAGCTGCCTTGGATATGGACTCTCTCAACAATGACCTGCGGTTCTACCTGGCGTATGTCTACTTCTCCGGGGGATATTCCCAGAAGCTTGCATTATTTCACTATAAAAAACTACTTGCTATCAGAAGAAATGCTGTGGCGCTCAATAACTTGGGCGTTTGTTACAGGGATCTTAAGCTAAAGTGCAAAAGTGTTAGCAGCTATCGCCAGTCGGCGGAAGCCAATGAGACGCTCGCGATGGCGAATTTGGCCGAGACGTATCTTGGCGCCGGTTTCCTAGCGGAGGCAAAGGAATGGACGACTAAAGCTCTTCAACTTTCGGCAAAGGGTGTTGAAGTACATACGAATGTGGGCACAGCCTCACGTAAACTCAAGGATCTGAAAGAGGAAGAAGAGAAGGCTGAGAAGAAGCTACTTTCTGATGCGAAAAGAGAGTGGACTTTTAGGCTCGAATATGCGCGCGGCTTCCTCTGCGAAGGTTGTGCGATGGGCCCTGCTCTGCGAGGAACGTGGGAGTCTCCCTGGGGAAAGGTTGAAATAGATGTGGATGAAGCACAAGCAACGTTTGAAGGCAAAGGTCATGATCGCCACCAAGTTCCAGATTATGCTTTCCTTTTTGGTAGTGCGCCCACACCCATTCCGCCCGCGAAACGTTATGAGGATAGGTACATTCGCGTTGAGGGTAAGCTCATTGGTATCACCGGAAGATACACTATAGCTGTTGACAACACTGAGAAGAAGACGTCGCTTCTTGATCTTGGCGAACCTAAGATACACAGCGCGGCGGGCTACATGATCCTCGACGAAGGCTCCGAAACCATAAAGATCATGGAAAAAGGCAAGGAGGACAAAATCGAATTCATCGAGTGGAAGAAGATTCCCACCAAAACACGGAATTAAAGGTGTCCGGAAGGAATTAAAGTGGTGGAATTAAAGGTGTCCGCCTGCCCCATAGGGGGTACATTTTTCGATGAGTTGTGC
>CAZIAN010000677.1:0-2685 GCA_964537355.1 uncultured Pirellulales bacterium
TAAGTCAAGCTGAGATATTACAAGGTGTGCGGCCGTACCGAGCAGTCGTGGTTCAACGGGTTTGTTTATAGCCGGCTCTTCTTCTATAAGAGTTCTCGGTTTGCGGTCTAAAGCCAGAGAATAATTTACTTTTATGTATTCATCGCTGTTATGGGTCAATTGCGTTACCGAATTTTTGGCGGGTAATTTATACGTGTCACCGAAATGATAGCGCCAGTCCAATGATTTTTTCACCTGCGAATACACTTTTGATTCTTTTCGTTTTTCGCGTGTTTTTTTCGGGGCAACGGACGAGCGAATCAGTTTGTCGGTTTTCAGTTTAAGAACGAACTCGGAGAGTTGTCTTAGTTCTTGCTGGTCGTATAGTGTTAAGCTGAATAAATCGTCGTCCACAGAGCTTCCGGGCAGGTTGGTTTGAAAAACGCTGTGTAAACATTTATTCTGCGAAAGCGCATATAGAATCCATTCCAGAGGATTCGGGGCCGAACGAAGCTGCCAGTCGGGAATGGGGCCGTCGCCGAAGAAATAGCCGTTCGAGATAATCCGATTGCAGGTCTTTAGTTTTTGCGAAGCGACTAAAATAAGCCGCTCTCTGGCGCGTGTTACGGCAACATAGAGAATGCGCATTTCCTCGGCCAAAGCGGTTGAATGTTTTTGCTCAGCGATGACTTCGTGTGCAAGCGAACGCAGCTTGCTTTTCGAGTTTTGGTCAATGACCTGCAGGCCAAGAGTGTAATCGGTATCAGTTAGAATATCGGCGTGGATATCTTTTTTGTTGAAAGGGCTATCCAGCTCAGCTAAAAAGACAACGGGAAATTCAAGACCCTTGCTTTTGTGTACGCTTAAAATGCGAACTGAATTGCCCGCTGAGGCCTGGGGCTCGGCAGGTGCCCAATCCTGGCCTGTTTCCTGAAGCTTTTCTATAAATTCGACAAAACGAGTCAACGAAGGTATGCCGGTGCTGCTGGCGAAACCCTCGAACTGAATCGCCCTGTCATGGAGTTTGAGAAGATTGGCCCTGCGTGCCTGGCCGTTCGGCAGCGCTGAAACGAATGACAAATAGCCGGTTTCGCGATAGACCTGCCAGAGAACATCAGCGATATTGCCCCGCCTGCCGATTGATCGCCACTGCTGTATCTTTTGGTCTATAGCTTCGAGCTTAGCAGCAAGTTTTTTATCCGCGGCGGAGTGGGAGTACCGGAGCATACAATCATAAAAGTTTCCATGCTCTTGTGTCGCTCTACTGTGTATTTTTATCTTCGCCAGCTCGCTGTCACTAACTATGAAGAATGGGCTTCGCAATACGGCGGCCAGCTCGATGTCACGCTGGGGATTGTCAAGCACCTTAAGCAGGCATAATACATCACTGATTTCGGTCGCCTGGAAATATCCCGCCGTTGCCTGGCAACTGACGGGCACGCCCGCCAAGCGGAAAACTTCGACATAATCATTGGCCTTTTTAGCCAATGAACGCATCAATACGACAATGTCACGATAATCGACATCGCGAAGGGCATCCTGCTGTTTGTCGTATATCTGAAACTCAGGTCTGCCCGTATCGGCGCCGACCATCTGGCAGATACGCCTGGCTATCATAGCAGCCTGAGACTGGCGGGAAGTGACCAAGTTAGGATTTTCCTCTCCATCTGACTCATTGCTTTTTTGGTCGTCCGAACCGTAGTCTTTTTCCATTTCATCGAGTATGTGAAGCTCAGCATTAACAGTTTTGAGTTTTGAGTTTTGAGTTTTGAGTTTCAGTTGTGATTCATCTTCGAGCGCCGGTTTTAACCGGGCCGATTCGTCATAGTCAATATTTGTAAAGGAGGCCGTCATTATTCGTGAAAATATCCTGTTTACAAAATCAAGGATTCCTTTGGCCGAGCGGAAATTAAGGTTGAGGTTAACACGTAAACCACCCGGGGCCTTTTTAATGTCATCCGAAGCATGCTTTAGCTGTTCGAGGAAAATATCCGGCTGCGCCCCGCGAAAGGCATAAATACTTTGCTTGACGTCGCCGACTTCGAGGACATTGCCGCCGGGACTGAGCATCTCGAGTATCCGCTGCTGGACGGAATTGATATCCTGATATTCGTCAACAAATATGTACCTGTATTTTTCCCGGAGCATTATCGCCGTCTCAGATGGTTTCAACTGGTCTTGTGAGGAATCTTCGGCCGTTAATAGCTTCAACGCGTAATGCTCAAGGTCGGCAAAATCCAGACAATTCAGCGTCCTCTTGGCATGGCTGTATAACTGGACAAACTTCTTAACAAGCTCCACAAGTACTTTCGTCTGCAAACCAACCGAACCACTGAGCTTTTCGAGGTAATCTGGATTTAGAATTGCAAGGTCACATAGTTCTTCAAAAGATTTTTTTGCCTCCTCTGCGACACTTTTGATAATATCTGCAACCGGGCCTGAGAATCCCCGTGGTTTGTACTCATACCTCGATGGTTTTTGGTAGTTTCTTATCTCTTGGCTGAACTTTCCCCAAGAACCGGATTTTATCAACTCGATGTATGCAGTAACAGGCTCGACAAAGGTTTCCTTCCACTTTTTCGCCCACTTGCCGCCGGGATTATCATTTTCATAAAGTTTTATAGCATACTGAATCCGAGCGAGCGTGTGACGCAGCTTATCCGCCACAATTTGTTTTTGTTTTTTGCCGATATCGGTTGTAAATGG
>CAZIAN010000678.1:0-2679 GCA_964537355.1 uncultured Pirellulales bacterium
TGCGGACCGGGGATACAAAGGTCATCAAACAAAGAATTATTAACGATAGATTGGCAGGATGGCCGGCCGCTGGAATATAAATTCGTCTCCACAAGACAGATATCCATCGACTGGGACCCGACGGGAAGACTAACCAAATCGGACAATAAGCCCCCCGATAAGTCCGTCGAGTCACTGGAAATGGTCGTAACATATACACCAATCGAAATAAATCCCTATGGCCTTACAACTATCGAGGCAGCATGTAAATCAGTTCAAGTGACGCGAAGCAAAGGGACGCACAAAGAAGCCGCCGAGTATCTTACTGGCAGGACTTATAAATTCACAGTCGAGCCTACCGGCAAAATTGAAGACTATTCACAATTGGACAAGCTGCTCAAAGAAGCCGGCAAAAAGGCGTTTATCACAAAAGCAGACGGCGGAAGAATCAAGCAAACCGATATGATTGGCGACTTTATCGCAACACAATGGTTTATGTGGGATTCGGTTTCCAGTCTGGAAAATCCGTCCAGGGGAGTAGCAGCCGGACAAACCTGGAAATCGAAATTATCAATACCGACTCCCATGGTCATGCGAAAGGCAAGAGAGGTAACTTATAAACTTGACGAAATCCGCCACAATGAAAAAGGGCGATTGGCCGTGATAAGCAGCTCTTATAAGTTAGCTGATTCGGTCCCAACGAGCTGGCCGATACCCTATTCCGGCAGCTTCCAGATGAAAGGAACGTTCGGCTTCCTAAGCGGCTATAAGCTTCTCGGTTTACAAGGCGAAGGCCAAGAGCTTTTCAACGTCGAGACCGGACAAACAGAGCAATATAATCAGCACTATCAAATGGAAATGGAAGCCTCTATACCAATGGGCATCGACGTAAAACCGAAGATAACAATAAATCAAAATTTAACAATGAAACTTCTTGAATAGAACGCACTTATGGCTTTTGATTGGAGGCAAGCAAATTGGAACGTGAAAATTTGTGGGCGCCGTGGCGAATCAACTACGTTCAGGGACTGGACAAAAAATGTGATTGCTTTATCTGCCATTACCTGGAAAATCCGCAGGATGACGACAAAAACCTGGTTCTCTGGCGAACGGAAAAAAGTATCGTAATACTGAATCTATACCCTTATAACAACGGCCATTTACTGATAGCACCGAACCGGCACATCGGCGAGCTTGAGAAGGCGGACGATGATGAGCTGCTGGATATGTTCAAGCTGATTAGAGCATCACAAAAAGCCCTCTCGCTGGCGATAAAACCTCACGGCTTTAATGTCGGTATGAATTTCGGCAGATGCAGCGGCGCCGGACTGCCCGAGCATTTTCACACCCACGTCGTACCGCGGTGGGACGGAGATACGAATTTTATGAGCGTCTGCAGTAATACCGATATTATCAGCCAGAGCCTGAACGAGCTTCTTGAACTATTAAAACAGGTAAGCAAAGAACATAATTTGCCCGGCCTGTAATGGCCGAAATCGTTATAAACTTGCATGAAGCTGTGTAGGAGATCGGTACCTCATTGCTGTTGTTCTCCTTCTAAGCTGTACTTCCTTGATTGCCTAAAGGATTCTTTTCCATATCGAATCCCTTCAACCATAATACCTAATAGTAATTTAATCAAACGGTCAAGCTCACTTCCACTCTTATAATCCGCCTGGGCGATAAAATTCACTCTTTCGGCTTTCAATAACTGTTTGCATATCTGCTTCCCACCAGAGCTGTAAGGCTTATAAACCGCAATCGCATAGCCGCCATTTTTTCTAATCACTGTCATACAAGGAACATCCGTCAGTCCATCGCCGATATACAGGATGTTCTGAAAAGGTATGGGCCGCACATCCATAGGCATATGAAGGTTAATGTTTTCGCTCAGATTTTCTTTTCCTTTATTAATTCTGAAAATGAACTGAGTTTTTACTGTGTCGTTCACTACTACATTGGGGAAAGTTGCCGCTCCATACTCGTCGTAATAATATTCCGAAGCAAATACTTTATAAAAATACTCGGCTATACTCGCCCCTGAGATTATCTCCTTTAAGCCCGCTGAAATTACGTAATGTCTGACTTCAATATCGCTGCCAAATTGCTTTTTAATATAGTCATTTATCCGCTTAAAATAAGTTTGAACACCCGGGAAATAATTGATGTTTTTCGCCAGTTTTCTCAGCTTCTCGGAAGTGACTGGAAAATGTCTGGATTTGGATTCTTCAAGCATCAAACGCATATAGGTTACGATTGCTTCGCCGTTTGTTCGAGCAGATTCCTGGTTTACCTGCTCCCAAAACTTTTTTCCGTCCTTGATGCCGATTTCCGGCAAAACAGTGTATTCCTGCATCGGCTGGGGAGTCAGAGTCCCGTCAAAATCATAAACGATTGCGATAACATTGTGCTTAAATTCTTTACTCACACTAACCTCATCAAATTCCTCTTATAGATTTATTGCAAATCAATACTATCCGTTTCGACACGGATTTGTCAAATGTCAATTTCCACCAAAACCCACTTCTTCTCGACGAAATCCAATCATAACCACCTGAAAACGTTGAAATAAGCTAAATGCCTATAATCAATTCATAGTGTACGTTTTAAATTTCGTCCCACATTATCCTTATAAATTTAAATTCAGTCGTCAACCATCCTTTGATGTGTTTTATTCGGGAATGTTATATTCTTCATACT
>CAZIAN010000679.1:0-2678 GCA_964537355.1 uncultured Pirellulales bacterium
AAACAGGATATGCTTGACGTTGTGGCAATCTCCGCACAGGGCCTGGAAACCACGAAGCCACTGGTAACCGGTCTGCTGGTTATACTGCCAGACCTCGTGGCAGTGCAGGCGTCTTTGCCGGCCACATATACGGCAGCGGTACCCAGCCCTGTAGTAGGCGGCCCGGCGGATACGGTTCCACCTCGCACGGGGCAGTAGTTTAGCCAGACTGGCCAGCCGGGAGCTGGCTGGTATGGGCTCAATGCTTAATCGCAAATAGGTCATGTTTAGGTTTATAGCGGTCTCCATATAAATAGATATCGCTTAGGCCATACATTTCTATGTTTAGTGGACCGACCGGACGGCAGAATTGTGGATTGGTTGAATCTTTTTGTCCCATTAGCGGAGCATAATTCTGCTTTGATAGTGATAATGGGCCATTTTCATACATTAAACACGTATGAAAATATCTAAGTCTTTACGGTTAATGGATTAACGGTAAAATTGGGTATATGTTTATAGGTAATAGAAAACGTGAAAATGAAAATGAAAGTGTACTTTAGCAGTTGTCTTTGGGCAGCAGGTCAGTTGCAAAAAAACCATGGCAGCGCTGGGGAAACAAACCAACGCTGCCCGGTACCATCCAGGTGAAACCACTTCAGCAGGCCTTACGGAGGGCATTACACAGAGCCTTGAAGCTGTGGGCTGACATGAACCTTCCACGTGTAGAGCGAGCGAGATGCGTCAGCAATTTCCGGTCGTAGTCAGTATCCGCATTGTTGCCAACGCCGATGGTGAATATCCGCACACCCGAACTCTTGGCTTGTCTTACGAGCCTGGGTAAACGATCATTCTGTTCATTCGCTGCCCCATCGGTGATAACCACTATATTACCACGGGTAGTGTAGGCCTTCCGAAGCTGGGCAAGTGCCAGAGTCAATCCTGCGCTGAGGTTGGTGGTGCTCTGAGGATGCAGCGACTGAAGGGCCCGGCACAGGCTGGGCATAGCCCTTCCAACGGGAGACAACGGATGGTAGAGTGTAGCCCTGTCAGAAAAACCCACTACACCGACCAGCTGCCTGTAATTGCTCGCCTTCAGGTGACGCAGGTAGCCTTGAGCAGCCTGCTGAATCGCCTCGATCCGCGAGGTGGTCCTGCCAAAGGCCAATTGAAGTGATGTAGCGGTTGAACCTGACTCATCGACCATCAGTACGTAGGCAGGTACGGCGTGGAGCTTCCTCTGCGGCGGCCTGGACTTGACTGTGTTCACAGTTTTTGAAGTTCTGGCTGCAGGTGTGGTGGTAGTTGGTACTGATAACGAACGAAAGCATCTTGTTAGTTGTCTGAAGAAAAGTGTCATGATTTGGTTCCTTTCAAAGAATAAGTTTCGAGAATAGTTAAGTTCCGGGCCGTCCCACCCGGCCAGGTTTCCGTCCCCGGCCTGGTGGACAACGGCCCATCACACGATCCTAAGCTACACGACGGAGCCGGTGACCTATATTGATATAGATCCGTTCAATGTGGCTGATCGGACAATACATCACATAGGCCAATCTCCCGTTCCACCAGCGTCTACCGCCATACTGCATGGGGACAGGAAACAGGTGTGCTGAGCAATTACAAACAGAGTGAATGTGTCTTCTGTACATCTTAAACTCCTTTCAAAAATTACGGTTAACAAATCTACCTGAACGAAACATACGACGACTGCCCAGAGCTCTGGCAGGAAACTGATGAATTAAACGAGACAGTGGTTTTAAGAGGTCCAGTCCTATCTCGAGATTGGCCGTGACATTCGGATTCTTGTAGGCATCCAGATCCTGAGCTGTAGAGCTTGGCAGTGAAAGTGTCATAATTTGTACAGGACTTTTTCTATGTTGATCACGAATTGCCTGGGCGATTTCACCCGACAGGCCATAGTCACCTGAGCCGAGAACGATAACCTCCCACTTGATTTCGCTTACGTAGGAGCCGGCACAGAAGGAAAATAAATTATCTATGTTCGAATCACTGCATCGACCGCCGTTAGGCAAACGCTTGCGTCGAATGGTTTTGACGTGTACGGAATAGCCTGAGTTTTCAAACTCTTGACGAACTTTTTCGTCGTTATGGTCAGCGGCTATGAAGATATGAAGCTCTACCGCTTTTGCTGCTCTGCGAATTTGTTTTGCCAAGAGATCATATTGCAGGACGAAACCGAGATTTCGGGCAGTAATGGTGAGGTTCTGTTCGTCCAGTAAGGCCAGAACCTTGTGGTCTTTGATCGCGGAAAGTGTAGTTTCCTTTTCCAGCGATAAAGAGCGACAAACCGCAGGAGAGTAAGTTGTTGATTTGTTGAATTTGTTCTGTCGTTCCATCTTTGATTCCCTTTCTTGTTTTTGGATTAATTTCATGCTTCTGATTGATAAGAGGTATAGAGAAAGGGATTTCTTACGAGGAGAGAAAATTTTTTTGTTCGTATCGGAAGAATGGAGCAGATTGAAAGGAAAATACGTGCACTTTCACACGGGCTATAGTGTGACTGCCGGGATTAGTTCAAAGATCTGCGGATTCTGGCCACAGCAACCTTATAGAAGACCATTACTATACCAATGGCAGCAATAAAAAGCATATCCCGGACGGTACCTAACGAGACTTCCCAGTAGCCTGCAACTGTTCCGTTATCGACAGTGGAATAGTAGTTTAATTCCAGGACTATT
>CAZIAN010000680.1:0-2668 GCA_964537355.1 uncultured Pirellulales bacterium
TGTTCTGAAAGTAGACAGTTTTAAACTCATCGCTGGCAGTAGTTGACCCCCACTCCATCCTAAAAGATGCCGCCAATAACCGTGCTTCCAAATAGGAGAAGAACATAGTGCCCTTTGTTGAGGAGAACGTAATGGAATACTTTCCTTGGGGAACGAAAGCCTGAGTTATTCTAACAACTGCTGATTCACCTGCAGCAATAGTTTGTGAACCTGAAACGACCGTGAAACTTGTTGGTTGAGAGTTCACTTTGGCGCTACTAATGGTCAACGTTGATGTTCCCATGTTATACAAAGTTAATTCAACGTACGAGCAGTCTGGCCCCCACTGTTCGTTAGTGATTCTTAACTCTTCAATATCCATGTAAGAAACTGTTAGTCCACTCATCCAAGCAACAGCCGCTATTGCCACAGTTATTACTACTGCTAACAAAATGACTGTAGCTATTACTGGACTTAACGCTCTTTTCTTGCGCGGCATAGGCGACCAAAGTAAAAGTTTGGCAAGGAGTCTTTTCTTATTTATGAATTAGAAATATTGATTTTGGCCTATAGAATAAAGATAATCAGCTAAAGGGTAAATTATTTTTTTATAGCATTCAAATACTATGTTGAAGATATCAACGCCACCATTTTTTTATTTCTTTAACTGCTTTGGGCGAATATTCTTCTTTTTTTAGCATGCATTCTATTGACTTTTCACATTCAATGCATTCTTCAAGTATGCCTTCATCGCTGTCCCTTTGCCCAAGATACCCGAACCAGTATGGGCACCCCGCTTTCTTGTCTTCTTCAACTTCGGTTTTGCAACGGGGACAAACATGAATAGTTTTAGGCATATCAAATGTTATCCCGCAATTGGGATTTGAACAGTGATAACTATCTTTTTCGTCCGTCATCGTTGTGCATCGTCGAGCATATTTCTATTGTACTTTGAAAAACACATTATTTAGCATTTGATAAGTCTGTGTTAATATTCAAAATAAATTACGGTATACAGGTTCAACAGAAATACAGTATCCATACCGCGGTAAATATCGAGGTATCAACATCCACCTATTGATTTGTTGAACACATTGTCCAAGAAAACGATGTTCCTTCATACAAAAACCATTGAACTGCACAACAAAAATACTCTATTCCACTTCAAGAAACGCAAACACTAAACACACATTAAGCAGAGGGAATGTTTGTCATTTTCTTTTTTACGCTCTATCTTGCGGGGTGACAGCACCTTGCATCTTAACCCCTGCATAACACTTCTTTTATTAACTAATTAGAGGAAGGCGGTACGGTAGGGGAAACCCGAAGTCCTCACTTCCGAAGCTTCTGAGGGCGGTTGCCTAAGAGAGGCTCGGAAGCGAGGTATTGACGACCGAATGGATTGCATGAGGGAGGATATCTCCGTTTCTAAAGGAAACTTGGCGGAGTGTGAGGCGAGGGTTTCCTCCTTCGAACTGCTGGAACGTGGGAGCGAGCCCCGCGAAGGCGGGGCGAGCCTTTCCTTGTCAACATAATAACAAAACTTCACGTTTTGCTAAAATAGAAAATACCCTTACCCCGAACTCCTAAGAAATAATCACATACACTCACTTAACTCGAGAAAATGTCTAAAAATATAAGCGAATTAAAGCACCCTTCGTGGAGGTGGGTAAGATGAACTTTCTGACTTGCCCATTAGCTTAAGCGCCTCATTGCAATAATGCTTTACATCTTCTGATTTTACACTTGTAAAAACGTCTTGAATTTTCAAGAAGTCGGTATTTGGATAATATTTATCCTTACATTCAAGGTCGCAGATTCTCTGAGCATAAAACACGTTACCAAATGGAACAACTAATACAAGAACTGAGTCATTCCAAAATTCCTTATATCTGGCTATCCGTCTTGCTTCAAGCAATGGGGTTTTTGAGTTGCGCATTTTGACCTCAACAAGAATCAGGTCTTTGTTTTTGTTATCATAAACAAGCAAGTCTGGAGAAGACCTTATTCTGCGCACAGTTGGTGAATTCTTAGTGCCTTTAGACCGTAGTTTATCCCTAATGTCGGCAAGAGTGTTTTCATAACCATAAGGATACACATTATAACCAGCCTTCTGAAGTAGAACTTTAACAAGACCTTTTGTTGCTTCACCTTTGAACATGGAATCATGAAAATCTGCCAACCCTATCACTTCCTTTTCAATACTCTGTTATTTTCGGTTTATAACAGCTACTTGCTAAGAGTTAGAATTTAGAATACACTATGGGTGGTATTTTTCAACATCTTTGGGGGACAATTCAAACAAAAAGCCTTTAAAAAGGATAACAAAAAACCCTGCCATTAAACGATTATAAAAGCCTCTTTTACATGACACAATTTTTGTATTAAGAATTAAAAAACGTACATAAAAGACATATGACCTAAAATTAATCTTAAGAAATACCAAAAATTAAAGATTTAGCTAATTTTACCCTTCAATAAAACACCAATATTGACACTTTCTTTGTCTTTCTTTCTTAAAGTTTCCGTTATAACCTCACGCTAAGAAAGTGATTAACAGAACTACCATGCTACTTGCAGAAATTACAACAAAACAAAACGGAGGTGAAAAAGCAAGTAGAGAATGTCCTAATTGTTACAGCGAAAAAACGGTTAAAAATGCATTTCGAAATACCAAGCAGGGTCGAAT
>CAZIAN010000681.1:0-2666 GCA_964537355.1 uncultured Pirellulales bacterium
AAGGTCGGATATGTCATAAACACGGTGAACCATTTTGGATAGTTCTAATCTTGAGGCAACCAGGTAGTAATGTTGTGTTTTTTTCCAGGTGTAAGGAGTGCCGGCCAGGATGATGTCAAGCGCCGTTTCGAAGGTGACATCTTTTAGCGTACAGGTTATAAGACCCTTGACATTTTCATCGGGTATAATGGTAACATCCGCCGCTTCGGCGATAGACTGAAGAGCATCGATGAGCGGGCAATCGATGAAAGTATTACTAATAAGTGGTACATTCGGATCCATAGGTAAGTTTGGTTCTGTTACTTGAGGAGCTTGCCGACGCTTAATAAGTTCATCCAGTTGTTTTTGTACCTGCTCCAATGGCGTCATCTGTTTTTCAGACTTATCAGGAAGTTTAGCAATTTTCTCCCGTGTATGCGAAAGCAGCTCTGTGGTCTTTCGCAACTCGTTGGGATCAGAGATATCATATACACGATGCGACATTTTGGGAGGGAGCACACCTTCTGTTCCTATCAGAATGATTCCTTCGTCCACAACATAGGTCAGCTTTGGCAGTCCGGTAGAAGATACGCTGGTTAAGAGGATTTCCAGGGCTTTGCGAAGCTTAATGTGCAGCAGCGGGTCCATTCCAGCCGGCGTGGTTTGCTCGACCTCGGCATTATCGAGTAAATCCTTCCAGATTGGCTGTATTTGTAAAGGCGGCTCTACTGAATTTTCCAATATTTCTATCACTTCGGCGAAAGACATTCCCGGGTTCAGTTCCGAAAGGTCAACAATCATCTCAAGTTGCTGATGGACAGCTTTGTCAATCGGGTCTAATCCTATTAAGGATTTTTTGATGTCGAGTTTTTTTATCCACTGGCCGATTTGGTTTATATCGTCGGCGGATGCCTTTGCGATAATCCACTTGTAAGTAGGCTGCGGGATAAGGACAATCGGCTCTTTGCCTTGCTCAATAATGGCGTCGTTACCGGGCTGTGTGCTTATGAGCGTCCTCAATGATTTGACAATCTCCTCTGGATCGCCGTTACGGATTTCAAAAATCTCTGTAACGACGACTTGGTCAGGTTTAGACACATCAAACTGTTCGATAATCGCTTCGATGCGCATCAAACTTTTGACCGTATCAATTACAATCAGAGTGCCTGTGCTTTCATCAGCGCTTACATGGCCATACTCACCCAAAAGTGGGTGAATAATATGCCCCATCTGCGAAGGACTGTAATGTTTTAGCTTAAAGGATTTTTGAACTACCTGGTCTGTGTTTTCCACCATCGAAAGCGGATAATCTTCCGATATTTTGGGAACCTCGCCGGTCTTTACTTCCATTATAGGTTTGAGGAAAATCGTGCCGTCGGCCTGCTCGGCGATATAGCCATTACGACGCAGCACACTATAAATCCCTTCCAGAGCTTTGTTTCTTGGTACCTTCCTCGGTGAGTATAGGGTTATTTTCTGTTTAAGTGATTCATCGGTAGGAATAATCACCTTGCCGGTCCATTCAGAGAGTTTCTCAATAATAGTTTTCATATCCGCATTTTTCAGGTTCACGGTTACCATCGGTTCGTTCGGCTCTACGGATTCATCCGGTCTGGTTGATTCAGTTGTAGATTTGGTCTTTTCCTGTTCGTTGTCGCTGGGTATTTCTGTTGTGCTCTTTGCTATTGCCGGGGGAGTAATCACTTTAGTGGTTGAACTGGGCGGCTCGGTTAATAACAGGTTCTCTGTCTTAGCCGGCTTGTCCTGTTCGGAAGAATCGATTGTATGAGCTTTGATCAGGACAAGCAGGTCTTTTTGTTCGGATTGACCACCCCACTTATCAGCTATTTTGTGCCCTCCAAAAAGTAGTGTCTGACCATCTTTAGCTGTATAGCAAGTACTTTGAGTAGTTCTCTGTATCGTTGGGAGCTTGCACGGATATTTTTCCTTATACATCTTTTCTTTAAAGCCGGAAATCTGGCTAATATCTAATTTGAATTCCATGCCTATGTTGTTATTTGATGTCAGTTTGGGCCTGAGTGACATGGTAATGCCTTCTTCTACCCTATCGAGTTTTGGTTGAGGTTTTTCGGAAGGATGGTTCGGTTCAGTATAGTCCACGATGTAATACGTTTCTTTATTTATAACACTGATTTCGGCCGTTGTTCCTTCACGAGTCAGTACTTGCGGATGGGCGAGCATCTTAGAATCTTTCTGATTCTTTACGGCTGAAAGAAGTAAGTTGACGTCGAGGTCGTTAAGTATGAGGCTCCCGGCTTTAGAAATGCCCAGAGATTTGAGTGCTTCGGGCGTTAAATTGCTCTGGGCGATGTCCCAGGTATCTACTTCAAGGTTTATGTTTTTAAGAAAATCTTCACCGACTAATAGGAACCTCGCTTCGACAATGAATTTGGCTCTTTTGAGATCGAGCTGTTCAAAATCACTTCTCTTGCGAAAACGCACGGAGAAATCGAGAAACAGAACATTTGTTCCATCAGCTTTTTCAAGCAGTGTTTTATCGTAAGCTATGGGTATGTATGCGGCGTTATGCTGTGCAGTTTTTCCCTTATCAAAATATTCGATATTGTCACGAAACCAGTCAAAATTCCGTTCGTCAAGTAAATAAGGTTTTAATTCCTGAATGCTCTCGGGCAGGTTGTCGTCGTTGTCGTCGGCATACATACGAA
>CAZIAN010000682.1:0-2664 GCA_964537355.1 uncultured Pirellulales bacterium
GGGCAAATATGTGATGTATGATTCCCTGCATTTGCGCGCCAATGTAACAGTCAGGGGCAAGAAGGGCAAAACCATCTTGCGTAAGGCCAGGGGGATTGTATCTGTTCTGGGGCTTGATGGCGACTTTGGCGAGCAGCAAATCACACTGAAAGATCCAACGGGTTTCGAAGTTGGGTATGGTGTTGCGATTTGGGATAGCGGGTCGGGAGGATTTCACACCACTGTTGCGCGTATTACAGGTCGAAATGATAACACTTTCTCAATCGACAAGCCTCTGATGGCCGATTGCATGGTAAGTAACGAAGCCAAAGCGGCAACAGTTTTTCCGGTAGTCAGCGGCTATCACATAGAAGGGGCACGAGTTGAAAATCTCGTAATTGACGGCAATAAGGGCGCCAACGTTCACCTTAACGGCTGCCGAGGCGCCGGGATTTTTCTATACCAAGCTTTTGGAACGGTCATCAAGGACTGCGTGGTTAAAGACTACAACGGGGACGGAATCAGTTTTCAGCAATCTAATGATGTTACCGTAGCCGGCTGTATTTGTGAGAATAATAACTATCTCGGCATACATCCCGGCAGCGGGTCGCAGCGTCCGCATATCAGCAATTGTGTTGCACGCAATAACGGAACTGACGGCCTGTTTTTGTGCTGGCGTGTTCGGCACGGATTATTCGAAAATAATCTTCTCGAAGGTAACGGCCAATTCGGCATTTCCATCGGGCACAAAGATTCGGACAATCTGATTCGCAGCAACATCGTTCGTTCGAACAGCCGGGACGGCATTTTTTTCAGAAATGAAACATTGGGGATGGCCGCCCATCGAAATCGCCTCGAAGAAAATATCATCGAGAACAATGGTACTGAAGGAAAAGCAGCAGGTATTCGTATTCGAGGACAGACCAACAATCTGGTTTTCAAAAACAATATTATTCGTGATACCCGGGTAGATGAGTTACAAAGTCAAACCGTCGGCATTCGTATCGAAGAGCAGGTCGGGCAGGTAATTCTCGAAGGTAATAAGATAAAGGCCAAAACAGCGGTTGAGGACGGAAGAGTATCAAAATAAAAACAGAGCCTGATTTTTACCGCCCAGAAGCAGGATACTTTAGTTTTACACAAATGCGGTCTTAGTTAAAAGCCCCGTGGGAATTTGTTAATTAATCATCTGAGAGCGAATGTGGTATTTATTATTTGTGACCGAACCAGCACTTATTGCCAATCGTATAATATTACAGGGGTGGGACGATGCGGGCCGGGTAGTATTCACCCTCCTCTCGGCCCGCTTTTATCTTTAGCCGACCGATAGAGCATATTCATTCTATGACATCAGCCGCTTTCGGTTCCTCATCGTTATCAATAATATTTACATTACGTTTATTATCAACATTAACAACAGAATTTTCGCTGGGATAATCAGTCGGATCATAGGCATATGAGTCTTCAAACATCGACTCATCAAATTTATGTCTAAGGTCACTGCTGTAAGCTTTGCTGCGAGTGAGAGTATTTTGGGGCCTCATATCCGTGACGTTGTCGCTGAGGCGGTCTATCCTATTGCACACCGAGGCAAGGTTATTTTCTGGCTCATTAATCCCATCAACATGCTCGCCAATATCACTAACCTGGTCATTGTCAACTTTGTTTGTCCAGCCGACCGTTACAATAACCATAATTAGCATGGTCAATATCGATCCGATTCCCAGAGCATTTATGATTAACTTTTTCATTCTTATTTCTTTCCAAACAGTTCAAACATTAATTTTATTTTTGGGGTTCAGTTACATTCCCTCAGAATAGGTGTTAAGCAAAGGCTTAATAATGATTGGGCTCAAAATTCCACTGGGCAGCATTTGATCGGCATCGGGTGTAATACTAATGACGCCAACATCACCCAGCACGGTTGTCTCATTACCTCCGTCACCAAGCGTAGCACCAATATTTGTTACATAGCCACTGGGCCATGATGTCGTATCGCACATCGAAATAATCGTGCCTTGGATTTGCGCATTACCACGTACATCAACGATTCCTCCAACGATGGCCCCTTTGATCACGTTATTGTTCGTCTGCACTGGATTTGTATTACCGAGGTCCACATTGAAATGGGGTGCGAGTATCGTAGCTTCCTGTATGCTCGAGGTATTGTCGAATGTGGCTTCACCCGTAAAATAGAGCGCATTATTCTGCCATTTCAAACTGCTTGGTGTATCGGTTACAATTACACCGTTGAACGTGCAGTCCTCAAATCTGACATTGTTATAGTAGCTGGAGGTGCTTTTTGCGCAATCGACATACAAAACCTCTTGAAAAGTACAATTCCTGAACAAAGCGTTACGGTTATTAGGCAGCTTTGCATTTGTAAACGTCTGATTTTCATAAACATGACGGTTTAGCAATCTGCTCCAGCTTTGACTGGGCGCGCCATAATCATTTACTTCATGGGGGAAGTATTCGACTTCTTTATCTCCACTCGGACAAGGCGGAATATCTGTAAGACCTGAAAGATAAATATCAGTATCATAATCAGATATGTCCGTACCAGGTGGGGTTTGAGACGGCTGTCCATAATTGATGCCTTCATGGTAAGCCTGGACCTCGTCTCCTGCACTGTAGTAGCGGTCTTGATAGTTCGAGCCCAACGGATTGCCATTTGCATCTACC
>CAZIAN010000683.1:0-2638 GCA_964537355.1 uncultured Pirellulales bacterium
TGATAGCCCACCTTTAACAACATTTCCCTGCCAACATATTATATGCTGTGTACTTTGCGATATCGCGTATCCCGTTTCTTTAGTATTGCCATCACAACAATCAACATGATATAAGGAAGGGCAAACTCAATAATATTGCCTTCATTGCCGGACGAAACCGAACAGCCTCCTCCGCCGCCTCCGCCACCAAGAAGACCAGCGCCTCCTCCTCCGAGCAGGTAATATGGCGTAAAGTGCGTCGTTTGGAAAGAAATAGCATGTAATGTAGGAGAAATTACTATGTCCTGGACATTTGTGATCCCCTCTTGACTAATAGTTCCTGTCAGCGAGTTAAACCAATATGGCACGGTTGAACCATTAGAATTCGCGTAAACGTATGGTATCGTTATCGTAACCGGTTGGTCAAATTGGACTCCACTGGGACCAAACTCATAACTGCCAAAACATGGTGTGGAAAATACCTGTTGGTTCAAAATTGTTACTATTGAAACATCTACATCATACGAACATGACCCAGCAGGTAATACGATGGAGACATCATCCACATTGGTTATGGACTGGGGATCTACTCCTATTACTGTGCTGCCGGGAGCCGAAGCGCTAACAAGTGCTGATGCCAACGCAACAGGTTCGGTACAAGTGCTTCCGGCGTAATAGATATCTGTGTTTGTGCTTCTGTCGTCAGCCCAAATGAGATATGAATAGCCATATTCATCTATTCCTATTGACGGCTCGCTCTGGGATGCATTTGAACCGCCGTCGTTTACGAAAACATTTGTTCCGGAACCAGCACTTAACTCGGCGAAGTATAAATCCGTATCTGCATTCCGCCAGTCCTGCCAGCAGGCAAATACTTTCAAATCATCATTACCCGTTGTACCTGTGAGTGCTATAGTCGGCTCTAACTGGTCGGCGCCGGAGGTGTCGTCAATTATGCTGCTACCGGAATGAATTCCCTGAAAACCGTCATCCGATGATTCATAGTATATGTCATTGTCGCCAAGCGTATCATCAACCCACAAAAGGTGTAATATTGTACCTGTGGATTCGGCGACAATCGCCGGGCTCGACTGGTTGTTTACATTGCTTACAACGGCCACATTTGTCCATGGGCCGCTATTTGAGACCGCTCCGTAAATATCGCTTGAGCCGTTCCGGCTATCCGTCCATACTACGTAAATTGTATTGGCAGAGTTTGCCACAATAGCCGGATCGACTTGGTCGGAAGCATCAGAGGTTATTTGCGAGACAGTTTTCGTTGTAAAACCGTTACTCGAAGCAGCTATACAGATATCCTGATTACCTGCGCGGTCGTCCTGCCAGACGACATGTGCATAACTCGGCGACTGACTATCAATAACTATAGCCGGATTTACCTGATTACCATTATTAGGATCATTGACCCTTGTTTCGGTGGACCAGTTTATTCCATCAACCGAGGTGGATATATATATGTCCCAATCACCTTCCCTGTTGTCCTGCCATACGGCATATAGCTTGTCGTTACTATCCAATGCGAGAGCGGGATTATACTGGTCGTTTGCATCATTGGTTAACTGGACGACATTTCCAAAACTATCCGCTCCTGCCGCAAGTGTGCCAATATAAATATCTCTGTCGCCTGCTGAACCTGTGTTCCAGGCTGCCCAGATATTACCATTGCTGTCACATACAGTTACGGGTCTGTCATTATTATCTAAGTTTGTATTGACTAGCTTATTTTGACCAAATAAATGCATCTCGGTCACAAAGGAATATTGCTCGCTCATTGCATTTCCGGCAAGGTCTGTAGCATTTACCGTAATGGTTATTGTCTGGTCGTTATAAAGCAGATCTTGTACCGGTTGAAAAACGAATTTATAATCGGCATTATTGCCTATCCTTCGGCAATCGCCCAGAAGGGTGATATCGTGGTCCAGATCTCCAAAGTAAATATCAGTGTTGTTGGGATTGCTATTGGTCTTGAACTTAATTTTCACTGAATTGGCATTGACACCTTTTCCGGCGTCGGTAACGTTGAGAGTTATCAGGTTGTTCAAAGGTACTTGTATCGCCCCGGCAGCCGGTGATAAATTGGTGATCGTAGGCGCCAGACTATCAACGTTAACGGTTATCGTAATCGCTTCTGAATCCTGCAGTAGCCCATCGCTTGCATAAAAAGTGACATCGTAAGCACCTATCTGGGCCGCCGTAGGCGTCCAGTCAAAGGTTTCGGTTATAAATGTTGCACCACTGGGCACAGTATTTGCTGAATATGTTACAGCATCACCATCGGGGTCGGTTGCATCTACCGTAAAAGTTAAAGAGTCATCTGACCAAACCGACTTATTACCTATTGCACTGAAAACAGGGGCTCTGTTCACGTTGTTTACTGTTATCGTTATCGCCTGAGAATCCTGAGCCTGACCATCATCTACAGTGAAAGTAAGCGCAAAGGTTCCCGCCTGGTCATAACTTGGCGTCCAGGTAAAAGTCTGGCTGGCAAATACAGCTCCATTAGGCAAGCCACTTACAGAGTATGTTAATGTCTGGCCATCAGGGTCTGTTGCACTCACCGAAATGTTTAAAAGGTCATTTTCGTCAACTGACGGATCACTAATTGCTCCAAGCACCGGAGGACGGTTAACATTGGTTACTG
>CAZIAN010000684.1:0-2635 GCA_964537355.1 uncultured Pirellulales bacterium
TATTCTGTCTCCTATTATAACATATTTCCAAATACACTCTATTTTAACAAACAAACCCAATTTCAGAGATAACAAAATGTGCGCAAACTTATTTACCACAAGGGATTATGAAGAAAATGGCCATTCTGGCCACCAAAAAACAAACCCAATTAAAGCCAATTTCAGAGGCCCAAAATGCTGGAGTTTACCCTCGATGTTAGCTCACTTGCTTCCCTGTCGGGGGCGTGGATAAGAAGCTATAAAATGATATATTGTGATTTACTCGCGGATTTTACCACCCTGAAGGGTGCCAAATCAAACCCAATTTGTTATCTCACAGCTATTGAGAATCGTAGATTTTCTGACCTTTATTAATCGCCTGGCGGTTGCGCAGCTCAATTTGTTGACGCGCCACATATTTCTGTTGGCGCTGCTGGTCGATAGCGCAAGCCACAAAGCCCGGCATGTCCGCACGTGGCCGCTCTTCAAGCATCCGGCTGCCGGCGCAAATAATTGCCAGGGCCTCGATATACTCAGGACTGCTGGTATCTTTGATCTTTGCAAGGCACGGACTGAGGCCTGGACGGTCAAAGCTTACCTGCGGCCCGGAATTATTATTATAAGCCGCCAGTTTTACAAAAGGTATTCCTGTCAACGCACTGAGGCGATCAATTTGTTTGTTGTTAAGCGGAGACCGCCCCGTCAGGTTGTCGGGATAAGCTGTGTCGTAACGGGGATAATAAACTCCGTTCAAATCAATCCAGGTTGCGATGGTCTCAAATTCGTTTTTTGACAATTTAATATCGTAGTGTCCTTCGCGAATGACCTTTATAATTTTACTTGTGTGTGAACCCCACGAGTAAGCCGGCTGAGTTTCATAAGGCCCGGCGCCGATTGCATTGATGTATTTCTTTCGCCAAAGTTCATTGTAGGATGTATTAAATGTATTAGTCCTGTCGCTGGCAAGATTGAGTTTCTTGCCTTCATCTTTATTATAGTCATGGCATGAAACACAGTGCTTGTCGAAGACCGGCTGGACTTCTTTGATATAGCTGAAGATGCGAGGTTTTCCATGCCAGCCGTTAAGTTTGCTCGGCGCTCCTTGCAAAGCCATTGGTATTTTTCTACTCAGTTGAGCCGGTGCGCCGCGACGATTATCGTGGCAGCCGACGCAGCCGGTTGTTTCTCCGGACTGGACGATTGTCCCGCTGCGCATTGACTGGACCATCATCTTGTTTTCGTCGAGGAGCTGGAAATATACGAACTTGTCGGATGGCACTTCGAAGTATGCCGAGCCGTCATCCGCGACCGGGACCGTGCCGAGTATGCGTTTATTTTCAAAACTGTGCCAGTTCATGGCCGGGCAATGCACCCCCTGGCCACCCCATTGCGAATAGGTCCAGAAACGCTTTTCCGGCGACTCGACAACACGCAGATACCTGACCGTGCCGGGTTCCACTCCTGTCATGTGGGTGCCTTCGTAAACATTGACGATGTAGAAGTAACCATGTTCGTTATCGAAGTCGCTCCGGGAAGGAATTCGAAGCGGCCGAGTTCGCGGCTTCAACGGCATAGGGTCGAAACAGCCGGGCTCTTCGACGTGCAGCAGAATCTCGTTGCCAAAAATATCAACTAAGTAAATTCCCATCTGTTCACCGCGGCCTGTCATCCGCGAACAGAGGAAATACTTTTCATTCAATGGGTACGGATCCTCGTATTTTGGCTTTACGCTCAGGAACGCATCGTAGTTTCCTTTTCCAACACGGTTGATAGCATCGGCGGGCCAGGTTCTTATTACTGGGCCACGGCCGTCAATACCAAGCCGGCGGTCAATGATGGTAAGAGCGCCCCATGGGCGGTCGTGACAGGATCCGAATATGCAAAGTACCTGCTGGGTTCCGGGAATAATATGCGCGTCGATTATACCACCGGGAGAGTTGGTATTGTTGCCCCAGTAAACCGAAGGATTAGTTCCGTCCGGATTTATGGTCCAGAGACCCTGGGCATCTCCGAAGTTACGATCCACATATTCCCAGCGGTCATACAGTATTCGACCATCCGGCATTAGCGCGCTGTGGCCTTCGTGCAATGTGCTTTTGCCTATCTGGTGAATGTTTGCACCATCAGCATCCATTCGGAAAAGATTACCCATTATATGGCGGTTGCACATGCAGTATTTCGGCTCGCGTGTCGAAGAAAAAACAATGTCATCATCGGGTGTATAAAGCGGGTCGAAGTCTGCCACGCCGGGGGCCGATGTTAGCTGCCTTAGACCGGTGCCGTCGGCGTTTATCTCATAGATATGGTAATCATCTCTGATGTTCCTGCGCATCGAGAAGATAATTTTCTTACCATTGAAATGAATCTCCGGGTCGCGGACAAGCCCTTCGTCGGATTCGATAACTGTCTTGACCTTGCCGCCTTGAGCAAAGTCTATTGTCTTTAAAGCACCGCAGCCTTCAAAACTGCTTGTGTTTATCTCGCCGGTTTTGAATATTGTGGCTGTATTGTGGTGGTCTTTCTTATACTGGTGTCGCACTACGAAAAGTATGGGCTGACCGCTGACGAGCGGATTGGCAACCAGGGCTTTACGCTGCAAAACAGCGAATTCGGTTTCAATATTTTTAATTTCGGCCCGGTCGGCCTTGTTCATGCG
>CAZIAN010000685.1:0-654 GCA_964537355.1 uncultured Pirellulales bacterium
ATGAGACAGGCAATTATATTGGGTTGCCTTCGAAATTTGACATAGACGAGTATAGTATTATGGAACACTTTTGCCTTTCCCTTAATGATTCTGAAATGAGTGATACTCTTTACGGCTTAATTAAAGGAGGCGGTGCCTTTCGACGTTTCAAAGATGCTATACAAGAATATGACATTGTCGACGACTGGTACAAATACCGCAACAACGCACTAAAAGAAATCGCCATCGAATGGTGCAAGGAAAAAGGCATCGAGTTTGACGAACTGTAGCAGAATTTTGTCCCCGAACGTAGGGGCGGTTCGCGAACCGCCCTCAACCGAACCATATATACCCGAACCACTAACCTTAACTCTACAGCAGAGGGCCGACTGCGGCAATCTTCATTCCTGTCATTCCTGCGAAAGCTCCGAATCCAGAAAATAATCAATATTGTAGCGCAGCGAAAATCCCGACTCATCGGGATCATTCATCAATAATCAATATAAATGCTTGCCCCACCAATTCTCAATACAGCCGGAAGTAGCAAGTTGTCACATTAGTTTACCCTCGATGTGAACTCACTTGCTTTGGAGTTTACCCTCGGTGTGGGCCTACTTGCTTGTCTGCCGGGGGTCGGGGGTCATCCCGACCGAAGTGGAGGGATCTGTTTAAAAT
>CAZIAN010000685.1:664-2633 GCA_964537355.1 uncultured Pirellulales bacterium
ACGTAGTGAAGAATCTCAATCCCCAATTGTAAATAATAAATATTCAATATTAAATCGAAAATACCTGCCCCACCATTTTTCGGAGTTTACCCTGAGTTTATCCCCGAATGCTGCTAACTTGGCGCAACAGGGAAAGAGCTGCTCACCTGACTAGCAACAGGGGACCTAAGTTTGCACTTGACCCTTTGTAAGAGGTCTGATATTCAATTCAGAATATAAATCCTTCCAATCTGAATTATGTTTTTCAACCAATTCAATTTTCCAGGCCCTTCTCCACCTTTTCAATTGCCTTTCACGCATTCCGGCTGTTTTCTTATCTTCACATTTTTCATAATAGACCAGCTTCTTGATTTTATACTTCTGTGTAAAACCATCCCAAATTTCATTCTTATGCTCGAATATTCTTCTATTTAAGTTCTTTGCCATCCCGACATATAAAGCGCCTTTTTTTCTACTTGCCAGAATATAAACATAATAAACGCTCATTCTACGAGTTCATCCTCAAAAGCTTGTCCCCGAGAGTTTATCCCCGAGAACTGCTAACTTGACTCGCAACAGGGGACCTAAGCTCACACCTAACTAACTATAGGAAACAAGGGAACTTATCTTATCCCCGGCGGATCCTTTCTTAGTTTACCCGAGTTTATCCCCGGGTGCTGCTAACCTGACACACAACAGGGGAAGAGCGGCTACCTTGGCCTATAACAGGGGGCCGGGGATCTATAATTCTAGTGGTCAGTTGAAATAATTGTTCAGGGTGTGCTGCCGACTTGCCGATACAGAGAAGAAACAACAACCTTTTCCCTTTTTGGCAAGGAGGCCGACCATGAAGAAGTATATCGTTGAATTGACAAGTGAAGAACGCTACGAACTCCAAGTGATGGTGAAAAAGGGAAAGGCGGCAGCATACAAAATTAAGCACGCCCACATCCTGCTCAACGCCGATCAAGGCCCTGAAGGGGCCGGATGGAAAGACGCCGAAATCGCCAAGACCTTCCACTGTCACATCACCACAGCGGAAAACGTTCGCCGCCGTCTGGTCGAACACGGTCTGGATGCTGCCATTGAACGGGCTAAACACAAAGCCTGTAAGCCCCGGAAACTGGACGGACGGGCTGAGGCACGGTTGGTGGCGATGGCGTGCAGCGAGACCCCTGCCGGCCGAAACAAATGGACCTTACGTCTGTTGGCGGACAAAATGGTCGAGTTGAAAATTGTCGATTCGATATCCTATGGAACGGTTCGCAACGTTTTAAAAAAACATCATCAAGCCCTGGCGGAGTGAATGCTGGTGCATTCCTCCCAAGCAAAACGCCGAATTCGTGGCCAACATGGAAGATGTGCTGGATGTCTATCACAGGCCATATAACGCAAAATATCCGGCGGTTTGTCTTGATGAAGCGAGCAAGCAGCTAATCACAGCGCTTCGTCCTGACCTGCGGCCAAAGTCCGGACGAGTACGCCGAAAAGACTCGGAGTATAAACGAAACGGTACGGCAAATATCTTCATGATGTTTGAGCCGCTGAAAGCAAAGCGGTATGTTCGTGTAACTGACCATCGCAAACGAGTGGACTTTGCTCACGCTGTTCGTGAGTTAGTCGATGTGCGGTATCCCGAGGCTGAAAAGATTGTGTTGGTTATGGACAATCTCAACACACACAATATCGCCTCATTGTACGAGGCATTTGAACCAGCCGAGGCCAGACGCCTGGCGAAGAAACTGGAAATTCATTATACGCCCAAACATGGAAGCTGGTTGAATATGGCGGAAATGGAACTGAGCGTGTTAGCAAGGCAGTGTTTGGGACAGTATTTTGAAACCAGAGACGAGTTAGCCGCAGAAATTCAGGCATGGCAAAAACAACGCAATGCTGGAGCGAATGCGGTGAATTGGCAATTCACCACGGCCAACGCACGCATCAAACTGAAAAAGCTATACCCTGAAATAATAACTTAACTGACCACTAG
>CAZIAN010000686.1:0-2629 GCA_964537355.1 uncultured Pirellulales bacterium
TCTTCCGCTTCAATCCTGGGATTTTCAATTGGCAGAATTTCTACGTTCAGGCCAACCCTATTCCCGACACGCTGAACCGTTTCAGCCAGTTCGGTGATGCTGTATGTCTCCTCAAATTGATTGAAGGTCCTATATTCGCCCCGTTCCGGTGGGTTCTCAATGGCCAGGGTAAGGCATTGCATGCTATCGCGCAATGGGAGAAAGCCGCGTTGTTGTCGGCCCTTTCCGTAAGGTGTTAAGGGCAGGCCGATAACGACCTGGGCACAGAAGCGATTAATAGCCGTGCCAAAGCACTGGTCAAAATCAAACCGGGTCCTAAGATTTTCATCTTCTCCCATCTCATCGATGCGGGTCCCGTAAACAACGCCCTGCATGATGTCTGTCGATCGAAGACCCCACAGGCGGCATGCCATCTCCACATTATGTGTGTCATGAACCTTGGATTGATGATACCAGCTCCCGGCATCACGGGGAAACATCAGGCGGTCTTTTCGCCCACGATACTCGATTTCGAAAAAGCCTTCGGGGATGTCAACATTTGGAGTGCCGTATTCTCCCATTGTCCCCAGTTTGACGAGATGGCATTCGGGAACGGCCTCTCGCATCGCGTAAAGCGTGACGAGTGTGCCAATTAGGTTGTTGTTCTGGGTAAATACGGCATGATGAACATCAACCATACTATAAGGGGCAGAGGGCATTTCGCCAAGGTATACTATCGTCTCAGGCCGGAATGATTTATATGCGTTCAAAACAAAGTTATAGTCCGTAAGGTCACCCTTGTAGAAGCGTAGATTTTGCCCCAGGTTTTTGCGGTATGCCAAGAGCCGATCTGCCATTTTCGCGATAGGAATCGCCGACTGTGATCCCATTTCGCCTACCCAGGCTCGACGCAGATAGTTATCAATGCCACCTACTTCGTGGCCTCTCTTGGCAAGATATATAGACAAGGCCCAACCTAAGTATCCATCGACACCAGCAATCAAAACTCTCATAAAGATTCTCCTTAGAATTTTTTTGGGGTCGAAACTTTACCCTATTTAATGTGTGCCGGGACGATCGGCAGAAGAGGCTAAGGTAAAGGACCCAAGACTAACGTGTAACTATAACATTCTAGCACCTTTAAGGCAATAGATTTTCCAACCCGGACAAGCCTTTCGGAGCCAGACAAGCGGGAACCAAAAAAAATTTTTACCACGAAGTACACGAAGGGCATGAAAAATCCGTTTCAAAGCTCTAGGTTAAGCGGGTAAAAATAAATATGGCCAGACGGATCCTGTTCCCGCGGGCCAAAAACCACAACATCATGGGTCCAGCAATTCTTGACATACAATAGCAATTTTTCTATAGTCTCCAAAAGACTTGCTTATATCATAAGGTTTCTAGGGGTCAAGGATTCAAGTGAACTGCCTAAGAATTACAAAGAGCTGAAGGTCTGGCAAAAGTTCTATCATCATGACTGTTCAGGTATTTAGTTCTCCTTCTACCTTCAGTCTATCCACCTGAGTTCCTCTTTGGAAAACACTTGACCCCTTGACTCCTTGAATCCTTGCCCACTTTCTAATAATGTGAAGGCATATTATGATCCAGCTTGAACGTCATAAGCCAGAAAAAGCAACTGAGGAAGTTGTTCAACATAAATCCTTGGTTGGAAATACGAACTTGACAATGCTGTTTGTCATGCTTGTCTTGTCAGTGGTATTGACCCTATATAGCGAATCTATTCAGGTAAATGACGGGTTGGGGTTTGACGGAGTCTTTTATGCAGGAATAGCAAAAAACTTTGGTGATTTTCCAAGGCTAAACATAGGTCGCGAGTATGTGGGTCGCGTATTACCATCTGCTATTGTGTACTATTCTTTAAGGATTACGAATCTTCCTTTGACCGACAGAAACATCATATTTGGCTTTGACTTCTACAAAATCCTCATGCTGTCAATATGCGCGCTAGTGTGGGGTTTAATCGCCGACAAATTGGAGATAGGGAAGAAAGGGAAGTGGCTGGGATTTATTGGCTTGTTTATTAACCATAACGTGTTGAAGTGCTATTTTTATTACCCCATATCAACGGACGTTACTGCGTTCTTATTTACGTTTTTGATGCTCTACTTTTATCTGGCGGAACAACCTGTTCCTATTCTGATAGTAGCTATGCTCGGGGCCTTTACGTGGCCGACTCTTCTTTATCAAGGTATGCTTTTGTACGTTTTTCCGCGGCAGGAGATCCATTTCGAAAAATCAAACTTTTTGCAGCGGAATATGCCTGCCGTGGTTGCTGTGGCCGTGTATTTATTTTCCGCGGCATATCTTACTGATAGTTTCAATAAGTTTCTTAAGGGTACAATGCTGGCGGCTGTGCCGTTAAGTGCTGGAATTGTTTGTATATATTATTTTGTCTGCTCTCATCTCATTTTTGGGGACAGGTACTTCTCTAGTTCAAGAAAATTGCTGAGGGCCACAGACTTGAAACGAGTGATCAGCGCTCTGGTCTTATGTGCGATTACATTATTTTCTCTGTCTTTATTAAGTTCATATAATTTGCCGAGTTCGAGAAGTGATAGTCTTGTTCGTTTCTTCTTCAAATCGGTTGTATTCCAAAGCCTGAGAAGACCGGCGGAATTTTATATCGCGC
>CAZIAN010000687.1:0-2625 GCA_964537355.1 uncultured Pirellulales bacterium
TCCATCATATTTCATGAATTTTGTCACTCGCTCGTAGCCAGACAATTCGACCTTCCAATCAAAGGTATAACCTTGTTCATCTTCGGCGGAGTTGCCGAAATGAACAAGGAGCCTGAAAATGCCAAGTCAGAGTTTTTCATGGCAATCGCCGGCCCCATCTCCAGCGTGGTTCTGGCCGGTATATTCTTCCTGTTTTCCACGGCAGGTAAAGCCGTCAATTGGCCGGGACCTGTCAATGGTGTACTGATGTACCTGGGTTGGTTAAATATTATTCTGGCTGGTTTTAACATGGTACCTGCCTTCCCGCTTGATGGTGGACGAGTATTGCGTTCGATCCTGTGGTATGCCAAAGGCGACCTGCGCTGGGCAACCAGGATTTCTTCAAGATTGGGAGCAGCCTTTGGTCTGTTCCTGATGATACTGGGAGTAATAAGTTTCATTGGCGGCAATTTTATTGGTGGTTTGTGGTACTTTCTCATCGGAATGTTCATTAAAAGTGCTTCACAGATGTCATACAGGCAGTTACTGGTTAAGAATGCATTAATGGGTGAGCCGATAAGCAGGTTTATGGCAGCTGAAGCGGTGACTGCGCCTCCGTCTATAATGGTATCTGATCTAGTTGAAGATTACTTCTACAAGTACCACTATAAAATGTTTCCCGTTACCGAAGATGGCATGCTAAAGGGCTGTGTAACAACAAGGCAGATAAAAGAGCTATCTAAAGAACAATGGGCCACAACCAAAGTCTCCGATATCGCTCAGCCGTGTTCCGAGGGAAACACCATTTCACCAAAGGCTGATTCCATAAAGGCACTTTCGCTCATGAACAGTACCGGAAACAGCAGGCTCATGGTTGTCGAAGGAAACAAACTCCTGGGCGTTATTAGTTTAAAAGATATGCTTAAATTTATGGCACTTAAGCTGGACCTTGAAGCTGGGAAAGAATAACCGCCAAGCCAGAAATGTTTGAAGATTGAATTATAAGTAGGAATTCCAATCAGGCTGTAGAAGCATTTACAATATTGCTGAAGTTATATCTTCAGACCTTTTATACTGTATTCTATGCAACACTAACATTTCATGTCGACGGGCTTTTCCACTTTCTCTCCATGGTGGACGGTCGATTCCACAGCTTTCTGTCCCTTTAATGATCTCCTTGGCCTTAGCAACCCCGTCAGTTGTGCCATGCGCGATAACAAGATACTTGCCTCCCTTATTCATCCTTAGAACCTTCTTTCCTGATTGTGTTGTAGGTATTTTCACCTTCATAAGAAAGCGTAGCATCACCTACAACAAAAACAGGTTTGCCACTGATTCACAGAAAGCAGAAGACCGGCTATTATATTAATGAGACTTAGACCGACCAGTTCAATCTCTATTATGGTGCGGCCGACAGCAGCATCGCTGTGGCAACGGCCAAGTTAAGCAACTGTATCGACTATATTATGTCCTGTCCGCAAGGAGAAGACTGAGCTGTCGGAAGGTCAAGAAAAGCAAATACTCTAAGACAAAATCGAGGCAAAAGTAATTAAAAATGAAAGTGTTGATTCTATATGATTATCCACCTTCACCCGGAGGAATAGCAACTCAGGGAGCTTTACTTCACAGAGGATTGAGCGAACTGGGCGTTGACGTGCAACCGGTAAATTTCGAATCGGCACAGGAAAAAGAGTGGTACTACCGATGGTTCGAACCCGATGTAGTCGTAGGCATTGGGTACTGGGGCCATACACCGCATTTGGTTCTTCATCCTCAGCGTTTTGGAGTGCAACCCGTCCCGTGGCTGATCGCCGACGGTTATATAGCCAATTATAGGGAGTTGCTGGACGCGTTGCCCCTTATACTCGTTACGTCTAATTGGGTAAAGAAGGTGTATGTTCGGGATGGACTTAGTGGTAAGAATATTGAAGTTCTTCCTGTGGGTTGTGATACGGATTCGTTTATTCCACACGACCAAAACGACCCAAAGGTTAAAGCCGTGCGTGAAATTTTAGGTATAGCGGATGACCAAATAATGATTCTTACTATTGGTGGAGATGCCGCATCCAAAGGAGCTCAGGAGGTCATGCAGGCTCTGGCTATAATTGATGCGAAAGCTCCCGACTGGAAATACGTTTGCAAGGTTTGGCCTCAGCCGCGAACGAAGGAGCAGGATATCGCAGACCTGCGGTTGGCAGAACATCTTGGAATCGACAAAAACGTTATGTATACCACTGGAAGGATATCCCGGAATTTCATGCCTTATCTGCTGGCAGCCTGTGACATTTATGCTGCCCCGTCCCGATTGGAAGGATTCGGGATGGTGCAGGTTGAGGCAGGTGCCTGCGGCAAGCCTGTTATAGGTATAAAAGCGATGGGTATGCTGGACACTCTAGTTCATGGTAAAACCGCGTATTTAGCTTCGGTTGCTCAGGAGATAAGAATGAACGAAGCCATGGTAGGCGAAGAGTCCGGATACCAAGGAAGTCAGAGGGTGGTATTCAAAAGGCCTCGTACTGTTGATTACCGGGCAAGCGTCTTCGACATCGCAAACTATCTTATGGACCTGATGAACGATGCTGAGCTTCGCCGGAAGATGGGCGAAGCTGGAAGGAAACGGGTCGTTGAGAACTACAACTATCGGGT
>CAZIAN010000688.1:0-2618 GCA_964537355.1 uncultured Pirellulales bacterium
TGTACATAATATTAACCTCTGTCCATAAGATTCTTATATGTCGATTTTTAGTATAGGTAACCTATATATAATAAACTCAGAAGCAAATTTGAGCAACCCCCTTAAAGTATAAGGTATTCTAACCAAGGGGCAGGCCCCTTGACGGACTCGGGGCAGGCCCTTCGGTCGTAAGCATCAAGAAAAACAGGGCTGAAATTATCATTCCCAGCCCTGTCTTCATTACACCGCTTTGGCAGGTGGTGTCTATTGCAGTTGGCCGCGGATTTCACCAGACGGAAACTGCTCTGTATGCACATTAACGTAGGCCCGGTTTTCCTTGATTGCGATAAGAAGGTCATCCAGTGTCATTCCCGCAAGGGGGCCAACCAGTTCTAAATCAGTGAACGAGCCCTGGCCCAGGAGTCCACTGAACTGACCCGGAATCAATTCTGCCGGCGGTGCGGAGGGATATAGCCACACAGCAGGCGGGCCGTCGCCACCCGGCTCCTCGGCGAGATGGATGTGCGCCATGGTGACATTTTCAATATTCTGAACATTAAGCTGATAAGAAATCAAGTCACCGGCAGGGCTTAATTCAAGAAGCGCCTGGCCGGCGGCAGTAGAATCCGTGCCGGCAGCAGTTCCGGAAAGCTCTGCAGAAAATTGAGTCTGTAATGGTACAATTTTTAATATAACGCCAGTATCACCGAATGGGCCAAGGGCCGGGCCGGCAAGTACATACAGCTCACCATCGGTATCCTGTCCGAATGCCTTAACGTACAATCCGAGGTTGCGGTCATCAACTCCAATGATAAACTCCTGAATCAGACCAGTATCAAGATCGGCATATAGCAAGCGGCCATCTGTAAGGAAAAAGGACGAAGAAAAATCGCCAAACACATACTTACCTCTAAGTTCTGGAATTGCGTAACCCCGGTAAACGAATCCGCCGGTTATACTAATACCTTCATCGTGATCGTACTGAGCAACCGGATCAATCAGGTCTTCCGGCAAGTCTTTCATGCTATTATTGACAGTACCGTCTTCCGGATTAAATCGAAAGGTTCCCTCTTTAAGATTCCAGCCATAGTTGCCCCCGGCGTGGACGATATCAATTTCTTCGATATTATTCTGGCCGACATCAGCTACAACCAAATCACCTGTGAGTGAATCGAAGCTGAACCGCCAGGCATTTCGGAAACCATAAGCATAGATTTCATCTACACCGTCGGCTCCCACGAAAGGATTGTCTGCGGGAACACGATATTTACCGTTCATAGAGACGGGATCGATGCTCGTTGAAGTTAGAGGATCGAGGGGGTCAATTCTCAGTATGGATCCGTGAACAGTATTCTTATTCTGGCCGTTACCTGTGGGGCCGTGCCCGTCGGCGTTATCGTTAGCAGCGCCGCCATCACCCACCGAAATGTACAGATATCCGTCTGGACCAAAGGCCAGCATCCCTGAATTATGATTAAACTGAGGCTCATCAATTCTCATTATTTCCCGGCGGGTGCTTACATCGATAATGTTCGGGTTAGATGCATCAACCGTCCATTCGGCAATAACGCTTTGATGGTCGAAAACCACCCCGGCCGGCAAAGGCTCGGTGGTAAAATCAGCCGGTAACTCATTCATCTCACTTGAATAGGTAAAAATTTTGTTATAACCGGGGCTTTGCTGATCGGCGAAGTCTGGATGAAACGCCAGGCCCAAAAAGCCTCGTTCATCATAATCATTTACGTCCTGCGAACCGAAAAGACCGGGCATGTGCACCCGGTCGGTTATATCCAGGAACGGTGTAGGGAGTAATTGTCCGTTTTCTATGAGTAAAATCCTGCCCGGCTGGTCCACTACGAAGAGCCGGTTCGTACCGTCACCGGCAGGTGTCAAATAGACCGGCGCAGTCAATCCAGTAGCGATGGTCTCCAACTCAACCCGGATAACACCCTTTTCGATTGGCTCGGGGATCGGGTTTTCTAATGGCTCCGGCTCAGGCTCGGCCAACACGTCAAAATTTCCACGCATCGTAAAAGGGTGGGCCCGACAACGATAACCCGGCACATGACCTGAGTCGATCATTGCGTTGTAAAGACCGGAAGTCAAAGTGAAGGTTACTGTACCTGAACCATTATCCACCCAATCGACTTCGGGATCAGATTCGAAAGGACCGATACTGCTGCCCTGAGACAGAAGGGCAACGTCTGACCCGGCAGAATCGCCTTTGGCCAGTACTTGTAACGGATGTGGAATGAAATTCGTCACGGTAACCTGATAACGCCTGCCTACCTGCACGGTCAATGTCGGGTTTTGGGTTCCGATGCTTGCTCCGAGTACGGCATCGCTCGGCTCAAATGCATCCAATCTGTATGAGGAAGATCCTACATTTCCGAAAGTCCACGCCACATCGTGAGATGCCGCCTGAATTGCTCCGGAAGTGCTGAGGATTGCCACGATACCCACGAAAAGACTAATTGATAATTCTCGCCTGTTCATGATTATCTCCTTTTTTTTGCTTTAGTCCCTTATTTTATCTTAACGTTTATTACTGAATCGATTATATAGGACTCTGTTAGTCTTATACGTTTGCTTTATAAGGGTCTGTTCATTGTTTGAGCGGAAAAAAATAAATTATTTAA
>CAZIAN010000689.1:0-2617 GCA_964537355.1 uncultured Pirellulales bacterium
TCACCAGCATCACAAGGACACAGGCCAGACAGATTCCTAATGTTACCGCAAAGCCGACCCATGACTGGCGAGATGGCTTAACGATAAAAAGTCCGCTGCCGGTCAGTAAACGCTTTTGCTTAGGGACGGCCTCGTCGAGAGGCAAAGCCAGTTTATCTTCCCGGCCGATTGGGACATAGATCTTCGTGAAGAATTTTTCTATTGTCTCTCGGTTCGGCGTTTTTGTCACAAGGCTGCCGATTACGCCGGCAAGCACGCCAACAACGATTGGAACGCCAATGGTGACATCCCTGCCGGAGTTTAGAACATAACGGCTAATCAGGAACGTACCCGAGGCCAGAATCGTACTGGAAAACATTCCTGTTGCGTTCATGCGAGGCCAGAGAATACCCATCGCCGTGGAGATACCCACCAGGCTCAGGATGTTGAAATAATCGAGTATTGCTTTGACGAGGTTGCTCCTCATCAGAATCGCCGCCACAAGTGCCGAAAAAGCGATGAAAACACCAATAATACGAGTCACATGCACCAACTGCTTTTCGTTGGCATTGGGATTAATGTAAACGCGATATATATTTTGGGAAAAAAGCCCCGCGACTGTCACCTGCACCGCATCACCGCTGGACATAGCGGCCGCCATCACACAGGCGAGCATTATACCCTGAAGCCCGGGGCTTAGTAACCCGCGGATTGCATCGCCAAAAGCCGCATCTTTATTTATCGCCGAACCCGTGTTGAGCAGATATGCCAGCCAGCACAAACCAAGCACGCACCAGCCGATAGTGCACACGCGTTTGAGGATGTTGCCGTATGTAAAGCCTATTCGCCCTTCCCATTCGGTCTTGCCCGCCGCACATACACTCATCAGGTGCGGAAACGCCAGTGCCGTCAGCGGAGCGTTGATACTCAGCAGAAGCACGGTAAGTAAACTGAATTGTTTCGGGTCGAATAAGCTCAGGTAAGTGTTTTCCTGCGCTGCTAATGTTGCCCGCATACCGGCCAGGCCGTCCACTCGGCCCAGTGCAATAGGAATAGCAATGAACGACAGGGCGATAATCATGAAGCCCTGAATCATATCGGTGCGGATGGCCGCGATTATACCGCCCCAGTAGCTGTAGATTATGAACACCACAGTGGTAACGAATAAGATTCCGAAGAACCACATATCGCTTTCCTGTACTGTGGCTTTGCCCATCACACCCTGAACTGTGCGGGTTGTCGCAAGCATGACCCCCGCCAAGAATACAACCATCCCGACCGACGCTACGATAATATACAGCACACTGGCAGACCTGCCGAAACGCTCCCGAAAAAAGTCGGCCATAGTCAGGCAGCGCATTCGCCGGATTATCGGCGCGATAATCCAGTAGAAGGGCGTTCCGAACAGCCACATCCACGAGACCCAGATACCGGAGGCCCCGCTTACGACACCCTGGCTCATTACGCCCGCTACGTTGCCCGGGTGCGTGCCGGCACCGAATGCGTGCATCACCATCATCGGCCAGCCGAACTGGCGGTTGCCCAACAGGTAACCTTCCTGGTTGTGAATGCCCTTCTTGCTCCACCAGCCCATCAGGAGCATCCCGGCGAAATATAATACGAGCACAATCCAGATTGCGTAGTGTAAACCAAGAAACTCCATAGCGACTCCTTATCCGTGGTTCGCAACTTGTTAAAACGCTTGAATCGGAACTTCCGTCCCGGTTTTTTCAGCCGAGATATAAGCGCTATAAATGGTCGAAATGCAGTCGGCGGCCAGATTGCTGGTGCTTTCCAAAGTGTCACCGTATGCGATGGTCCTGTAGAAGGCCTCCATTTCCTGTGGATAGCCTGTGAACCAGTCCTCATCGGGCGACGGATTCGACCAGCCTTGTTTTGTACCTGTTTTTTCCACTACATAGATATCGGCAAAATTAGAATCGACCGGGTTGTACGTTTTCATCGCTGTGTTCGGATTGATATTGCAGATTGTCCGATGGTTGTTCGCCGAGACTTCGAGCCAGTTGTGAATGCCGCCTAAAACGATATCGGAAGCGAAGATGTCGGCGATAGTGCCGTCTTCGAAGATAACATGCATCAAGGAAAAGTCATCTATATCGTGGTAGTCGCATCGGATATGGCCCTTGTCCTCGAATTTTTCCAGCCGGGTAATAGCGGCTGTGCGGGCGGATACCGCTTTCGGACGGATTGGTTTGCCGCTGCGTGCATTTCCTTCAACGCTTTTTAGGTAAAGCGCCGCCGTCAGCGGGTGGCATCCCTTGCCTATCATCACACCGCCCCCGGAGAACTTCCAATAGGCATATGTCGTGGCATGGGAGCCGGAGTGCGCCTCTTCGCCGTGCATCCAAAGAATCTGCGCACCGGTTTTTTCGATAATCTCCCGTTCTTTTTGGATCGAGGGTGCATAAATCCAGTTCTCGGCGTAAAGTATCCGGCCTTTGCTTTTCTTTTCTGCATCGAGCATCCTTTTTATACTCGCAAGGGAATGGTCAAGTGCATCCTGCTTTGGGAAAGTGTCGCCGTTGAAGTCCTCCGAGCCGTCACCGAAGTAGCCGGTGAGCGGTTTTTCCACGATGGCGAACTTGTCCTTCTCAAGGGCGGCTACCGCAATAGGTTC
>CAZIAN010000690.1:0-2615 GCA_964537355.1 uncultured Pirellulales bacterium
CACAAATTGAATGTTATTCCCACGTTCTTACGGCCAACTTTTTTTGCCACCCGTATCGCGTCCTCTACCTTCTCAAGCCAAAAGCCCGTATGCGGGTACAGTGCGACGCGCAATCCCGCCTCAGCCGCCATATCGGAAATCTCTCGTATAACTTTCACCGCTCGCGCATCACCTTCTGACTGGGACGGTTTGAACTTCTTGCTCTGCACGAAAAGCCACAATATCGAATTGCTTCCTTTAAGTACCTCGATTGCCTCTTTCAATTCCGGGCCGTAACTCGTCTGGTCGGAGTCGATATTAGCACCGAGATATACCGCAAACAAACTCAGTCCATTTTTATCAAGCTCTTTGAGCATTTCACCCAATCCTTTGCCGGCTGTGCATCCTATCCCCGCATACCCTAATTCCCTGACCATTTCCACCTGCTCTTTCGGGGATTTGTGTTTATCGTCTTTCGTCGCGGTATCCATCGCAAAGAACGGATTCGGCCCTGCCGGTTCTATCAGGATATTACGATACGCCACAGGTCCATGGTCGCCCTGCAGCATCAAAGGCCCTGTAGGTTTTTCGTCGTTATACGCACTGGCCCGCGTTGGCCCATTTACCTCAACGTCCGCATGAACAACAGTCCCGTTATGGACAACCTTCTCGAATCTGGCATTAGCGATCTTTTGTCCTCTCCTGTTAAAACGCGGCGCACGAAATATTATATCGAATGTCTGCCACTGACCGGGCTCTTTGGATACATTTACCCGCGGAGAATGACCTTCGTAACCTTTAGGCTCTCGGTTTTCATCCCACCTTTGGTAAATGCCCCCGCACTCAATTCCGGGATACTCGGATTCCTTCTGCCGGCTATCGAAGACTTGTATTTCATATCTGCCCATAAAATATACACCGGAATTAGAGTCTTTAGAGACCATAAACTCGATATGGGCCTTGACATCGCCGAACTGGTCCTTGCTGAAAAGATGAGAGGTTCTGCCGGAAGGCCCGTTCACAATTACTCCCGTGCCCGCTTTGCTGCTCAAGAGCTTGTTATTGTCCGGTTTTGTAAACACATCGCCGACAATGTGCCATTGCCCTGTATTGTCGCGCCATTGAGAAAAATCATCGCCTGTTAGAACAACACTTGTACCGCTCTCTTTTGCTTCAATATTGACACACAGTAATAAACACAGGCTTGATACGATTAATAAAAATACTTTAATTTTACTGCTTCGGACCTTCATAATTCCTCCACTTCGAATAATAAATAGTCAATAGACAATAGAAAATAGTCAATCCTACAGCCGCCAGGGACTTCGCATTGATCTCGACAACATCCGGTTGGCCTGTTCATCGTTTGTAAAGCGTTCCTTGTCCGGATCCCATTTCAGTTTTCGCCCCAACTGCATTGAGATATTGCCTATGTGTGCGATTGTAAAACAACGCTGGCCTATCTCAGGCGGAAAATAACAGTCTTTACGCGATTTCACACAATCGAGAAAGTTCCGCTGCTCGCCGCCCTTACACGTATAAAGATGTATCTCATTCGGTCCAATCACAGAATCAAGAATAGATTTAGGCTCGGCCTGCAATTTCGCCCTCCAGCCGCGATTGCCTATCCACCCCTCAGACCCTTCGAACCGCAAACTCGGCGTACCCGAAGTCACTATCAGCCTGACACCACTGGCATATTTATATTCGATTCTAAAATTTTTAGCGGTGTTATAAAGTCCGTCCCGCCAGAATTCTCCTTTTCCTTCGACCTCAACCGGGCCGGTATGTTCAGTATCGTTTCCCCACTGGGCACCGTCAAGAAGATGTGCTCCCCAGTCAGTTAACATGCCGCCCGAATAATCAAAAATCCATCTAAAGTTCCAGTGAATTCGGTCTTTGGTATATGGTGCGTATGGTGCCGGGCCAAGCCACATATCGTAATCAAAACCGTCCGGTACAGGCATAGGTGTAGGATCGCCCGGCGTGTCCGGCCCGCTCGGCAGTTCTACCCGGACAGTGTGCACCTTGCCGATTCTCCCGTTACGGACAAGTTCACACATCCGGTGATAAACATCAACCGACCTGTCTTCTGTTGACCATTGAAAGACACGGTTATAACGCTTCATCGTCTCACAGAGTATCCTGCCTTCCTCGATAGTCAGTGTCGGCTTCTCGCATTCAATATCTTTACCCGCCTTGGCCGCCATTATTGAAATTGGAACGTGCCAGTGGTCGGGCGTCGAAATCATCACCGCATCGATATCATCCCGCTCGATAATTTTACGAAAATCCTTATAAGTCGCGCAATCTTTATTGCCGTATTTCTCATTCACCATATCACGGGCTATATTCATGTGACTGGTTTCAACGTCGCAAACCGCAACAGCCTGGGCATCTTGGTTTCCCAGAAAGTTCGTTAAATTAACCGCTCTGCCGTGACCGCCCACACCGATAAAACCTATCGTAATCCGTTCGCTCGCCGCAACTGCCCCCGCCTTGCCAAGGGCCGATGACCGGACCAAATAAGGAAAACCAACTACTCCCGCAGATACACTAATTGTCTTTCTTAAAAATTCCCGCCTATTTACTTTTTTCATAATAAAAATTCCCTATTACCCTCTCGAATTAAATTA
>CAZIAN010000691.1:0-2612 GCA_964537355.1 uncultured Pirellulales bacterium
ACCTTATATCCAGCCATATTCTATTCTTTATTGAATAAATTTAGCTTAGAACACTTTCGTATTTTTGCAACCTTCCTGCTTGAGGAACATTCGAGATACGGCCGATAAAGATACCTTTTGAAAATATCTCATCTGAATTGTCCGATAATCAGCACCAAAAGCTGTTATTGAAAATAAATATATAACCGCCTTTTACACGACATAAACCTCGATTCCATCCGGATTACCGCCTTAATGATGATAAAAACCCGCATAAGTTAGCAAAACTCTCAAGCCCCCTTCTATTTTAGGTAATAGAAAATAGCCATTGGATAATATCGCATTCCATTTTGGACGATATCAAAAAGCCTTTGGATAAAAGCACATTCTATTGTGAGTAATAACCAATAGCAATTGGATACATAGTGTTTTGGCGTGCTTGTTGAACTTTTACATTCGAATTAAGGGGATCTTTGATATAGAACCACAAGAAAATTATTTAAAGGATTTAATAAGGAGTCAAAGAAATGTTAGCAATTAAGAACAATTTAATGGCTGTAAACGCAGCACGGCACCTGGGCAATAGCTACGATGCCTTGTCTCGGTCCGTAGAAAGGCTCTCGTCAGGCCTGCGCATAAACAGCGCAAAAGACGACGCGGCCGGCCTGGCTGTTCGCGAATTGATGCGGTCCGATCTTGCTATTACCGAGCAGGGTATCCGTAATGCTCATGACGGTATTAGCATGCTCCAGACTATGGAAGGTGCTATGGCAACAATCGATGCCGCCCTGGTGCGTATGCAGCAGTTGGCCGAGCAGGCGGCCACAGGCTCGTACTCTGCAGCACAGAGAGCGATTATGCAGAACGAGTTTGGTCAAATGCGAGAAGAAATCGACCGTATCGCCGGATCAACAAAATTTAACGGCATCGCAATGCTCGACAACTCCGCTTCTGTTGCGGTCCACTTCGGTAAACTTTCAACCGACAACATCTCCATTACAGGAACCAATATAACCAGCGCATCAGGCGGTCTTAATATCACAGGCCTGACCGTTGCCGACGTGGCAAGCGCCAAGAACGCATTGGTTACACTCGAAAGCGCAATCAGCACTAAGGATACAGCCCGTGCCGCGTTCGGTTACAAGATGAACCGTCTTGAAGGCACCATATCAGTGCTTGGTGTTGCCGCTGAGAACCTGCAGGCATCTGAATCCCGAGTTTCGGACGTCGATGTGGCTACTGAAATGGCAAATATGACAAAGAACCAGGTGCTCGCACAGGCCGGTATCTCAATGCTTGCCCAGGCCAATACAATGCCTCAGATGGCACTGACATTGCTCAGATAAAAAATATAAGCAATCGCCCTGCTGCCCTGAGCACCTTATAGCTTAGGGCAGTAAAGACGATTTATTTATAAGATAATAAAACATAATATTGCTAAATTCACTACTGCCATAGTGAGTTGTTCTTACCCCTGCTTTAATTTCCTTTGGCCCTAATTAAAGCAGGGGTTTATTTGTTATTTCATTTTTCTTACCGTTTCACAATCCATCATCTATTCACTCATCCACTCATTTGACCATTCACCAATTCTAAACTCTAAATCCCAATAATCATTTGAATGGGCTTACTACAGGGAGCCACTTAATGACAGGAGGGTATTTGCCATCTAAATATTTTTTGCTGGAACATGAAAAAAGTAGAGTTTTTCCCTCTTTTTTCCTTGCATAGCAACGTTCAGGAGGATACAATCATATTTACAGCTAAAGGTGGGTTTGTGCAGAAACCGAACCTAAGCCTTAGAAAAACGCTATCATGCGGTGATTCTCTTTTTTTCGTGCACCTGAGAAATATTAACTTTTATCTGGAGGTGCCAAAATGAGACGGAAAATAATTCTTATGTTAGTGGAAATACGGTAAATCCCGGATATCGGATTAGTTTTCCTAAGGAGGGGTAATATCAGTTTCGTAATTAACATGCTGGAATTTTAGCAATTTTTTGAAAGGGTAATAGGATGAAAAGGACATTATTTGCATCAATATTAGTCTTCCTGATGAGTGGAGTCGCATCTGCAAATGGTCTTTCCGAGGCATTGGACTCAAATTTGATTTTCGACACGGGCGGCAATGCGGATTGGTATTCCCAGACCATAGAGACCTACTTTGATGGTGACTCGGCCGAGAGCGGCGATATCTGGGATAAGCAGGTGTCCTGGATGCGAACGACGGTTAACGGCGCCGGAACATTGAGCTTTTACTGGAAGGTATCTTCCGAGCTCAATTACGACTATCTGGAATTTTATATTGACGGAGTACGTCAGGACCGCATCAGCGGGTATGCTGACTGGCATCAGATGGTTTACGCAATCACCGGACCGGGTTCGCATACGCTGGAATGGCAATACAAGAAGGATGCTTCGACAAGTAATGGAAACGATCTTGGCCGGGTGGATCGTGTGGAATGGTCGGGCGGTACCCAACCTCCCTCTGAACCTCTTTCCGAGGCTTTGGATACGGACTTGAGTTTCACAACGGACGGCGATTTGGGCTGGTTTGCCCAGACTGCGATAACTTACTTTGATGGTGATGCAGTTCAGAGCGGAGATATCTTAGACCAGCAGAGTTCGTTGATA
>CAZIAN010000692.1:0-2609 GCA_964537355.1 uncultured Pirellulales bacterium
CTTTTCACAATCAAGATCTCCTCTTATTGTTGCGCCGATCAAACGAACCTCGCCTTGGGCCTCAAAGCCCTCAGACAGAAAAAGACAACCATTGACTGTCAACCCATCACCGTCGATAGGTCCGGTGTGCGTGCCATCTAAGTTCAACTCGCGGACTTTGGCATCCCGTAGATTCATTCCTTGGGGAAAGTTGCATTTCTCGAAGATCAGAGGAAATAAACTCTCCCCATATTCCAAGTCTAATTTTTCTTCAATCCGTGCCCCCTTTAGTCGAATACCACGATGAGTAACAAGTTTTGCTGCACTTTTATCTGTGCATAGCCAGGTGAGACGATTGGCTTTTAGAACGCGCTTGGGGCCCCAATTTTCAGCCTTCGCTGGGTCGTTATCTTTTTTTTCCTTTGCACTGTAGTTGGCAATTTCACCGTTAGCAACCGCTTTGAACAACTTCTGATCAGCTTCTGTAAGAGTACCGACCTTTTCCTTTGCCAACTCAAGCAGTTTTGAAGCATTGTCCATAAAGAAAATTCCCTCCAATTAATTTTTACGTTAGCAATTCTCAAACTCGCGCATTGATGAAAAATTTCCCGAAGAAAACTTAAAATACATCCAAACTTCTCCCTTGTCAAATAAAAAAGGCAGTTTATTGTGCTGTTGTTGGTAGAGCGGTGTGGGCCTATGAACCTGAATTATCCATGCCAATAGTGCGGGCCGCCTCCGAAGTTTTTAGGTTATCGTTCTGAGATGGTTGGCACAATTTATTTTGCTGGGCTCGTTATGTTACCGAGTTGTGTCTCTTCTTAGGTTATTCTATGACATAAATGATGTTAATGTACTTGTTCTCCGGGTTTTGCCCCGGTGTCAACTGATAGCATGAAGATATCTTTTCCGCCGGCCCCGGCCGCTAGAATCATACCTTCGGACAATCCGAACCTCATCTTTCTGGGCTTAAGATTGGCCAGGCAAACTACGAATTTTCCGGTCAGTTCCTCCGGCTTATAGGCGGTAGCTATACCGGCGAAGACGGTTTTTTTCGGCCCGCCTACATCCAGTTCCAGTCGCAGTAATTTGTCGGCGCCTTCGACAGCCTCTGCTTTTATTACTTTTGCGATTCGCAGGTCAATCTTTGCAAAATCTTCGATAGTGCATTCCGGCTGAAAAGGCTCTGTAGATTCTGCTGCCGTCGGCTCTGGGCTTTCACTTTGGCTTTCCGAAGGGCCCGGGCCCTCCTTACTTTCTTTTATCATCGCATTCACCTGTTTTTCATCAATTCTTTCGACCAATCTTTTGAATTTATGTATCTTGTGATTCTCCAGCACCGTCCCGATATCTTCGAAACTCAATTTATCTACATTAAGAAATTTTTCTACCTTCTCGGCGTATTTTGGCATGATGGGTTTGAGGTATATCGTCAGTATGTGGACGGCATTTATTACAGCGGTCAAGGTCGTTCGAGTTTTTTCCAAATCAGTTTTTATCGTTGCCCACGGCTGATTCTGCTCGACATATCTGTTTGCCTCATCAGCCAAAGCCGTAATTATTCTGACAGCGGCGGCATATTTAAGGTTTTCATAGTGTTCGATAATCTGCTCTTTTGCGGCGGTTAACTTATTGATTAACTCCGTGCCTTGTTCATCTAATTGGCCGAGATGGCCGGACATCTTTTTTGTCAGCATCGGGCCTGAACGCGAAGCAAGGTTCGCAAATTTGCCCACCAGATCGGAATTGATTTTATTTATGAAATCTTCAACTTTCAAATCTATGTCATCTATACTGTCCGTCAGTTTGCTTGCGTAATAGTATCTCAGATATTCCGGGCTAAGGTGCTTTAAGTAGGTGCTTGCCTTAATGAATGTTCCGCGGGATTTGCTCATCTTTTCGCCGTTCACGGTCAAAAAGCCGTGGACGAAGAGTTTGTTGGCCGTTCGAAAGCCCGCTCCCATCAGCATGGCCGGAAAAAACAATGAATGAAAATACATAATATCTTTACCGATGAAATGGTAAAGTTCGTATTCATGGGGGCTTCCCCCCACAGGATTGGTGCCAGGCCAGATTTTATCAAAATCGAGGTTGACGTTATCGCAGTAGTTTTTAGCTGAAGCCATATAGCCGATAGGTGCATCCAGCCAGACATAGAAGAATTTATTTTCTTCTCCGGGTATTTTGAAGCCGAAATACGGGCCGTCGCGGGATATGTCCCAGTCCCTCAGGCCTGTATTGAACCATTCATCAAGCTTGTTTGCTACCGATTTTTGTATATGTCCTGAAGCGATAAGATCTTTAAGGCGCTGCTCGTAGTCGCCGAGTTTGAAAAAATAATGATCAGATTTTTTCAGGACGGGTGTTGCCCCGCACGTTGAACAATAGGGATTTATCATGTCCGTCGGTTGATATGTCGCGCTGCATACTTCACAGGAATCGCCGTATTGGTTCTCGGCTTTGCATTTCGGGCAGGTGCCGCGGACAAATCTGTCCGGCAGCGACATTTTGCAGTTTTCGCAGTAGCTCTGCTCCACTTCACGGGTAACGATTGAGCCGGCCTCGTTCAGACGGTTAAAGATTAGCTCGCTGAAGTATTTATTTTCTGGTGAGTGGGTCGAGTAAAAATT
>CAZIAN010000693.1:0-2609 GCA_964537355.1 uncultured Pirellulales bacterium
GGGCCCAGAAGTCAATAATTAGATTAGATTATGCTTGCCTGGTAGTATTCAGGAAGTATATAATCATAACAGTGGCGAGCCGTTCTAAAACACTACATTAACAGGAGGCTTTGTAATGATAAAACAATTGATTCTTTTGTTTTTCACTTTTTTTCTGATGGCTGCTCTCGTAATCGCCGCTATCTGGACACAGCTAATTCCTGAATATAGGGCTACTGCGGAAGTGCGAGTTCGGCCTATTATCCCCCATCTGGTCTTCCGAACAGAGGATAACGGAATGATTCCCCTGTATGAATCATTTATGAATACCCAGGTTTCCATTATGAAGAGCTTGACAGTTCTTCAGCGTGTGATGGATCAGCAGGCGGTCCAGGATACACAATGGTACAAAGAACCTTCAAAAACGCTTATACAGCGGTTGCGAAGAAAACCACCCGCTTCACCCGTGGAAAGACTCAGGAATTTTCTTTCGATCCGACCTCGATCCAAATCTGAGATAATTGATGTCATCTTTACGGACTCGAGCCCCGAAGATGCCAGAATTATTGTGGACGCTGTTTTGGACCAGTATATCAAATACATTAGCGAAAAGTCTGATGCGACTAAGGATGAACTCTACAAAAAACTCATAGACCAGTACAAATCTTTGGAAAATGAAATTAAAGGACAGGAGATGATTTCTGCTGAGCTTCGCAAATCGCTCGGTACGGGAACTCCACAGGAACTTGTCTCCAGCAAGAGGATTCGTCTTGATGAAACTCAGGCCCGTCTCAACGAAAAGCGGCAGAGTATTGCTGTATTAGAATGGAAGCGGAAGGAATTGGAAGACTTGATGAAGATGGAAATTACCCATGAACAAAATGATGTGCCGGTTGATTCTACGGCCCAAATGGAAAAGAAACCAAAATACCATGAGGATTCAGAATGGCGGGCACTGGATATAAACGTCAGGACTATTCAACACAACATTGCAGCCAGCGAGCTGGATCCCAATAATCCTGAAATCATTCGGGCAACTAAAGACTTGGAGTTCGCAAAAGAATTGCTTCGACTACGAGAGGTACAACTGGATGAACAGTGGCGCGATCGGCCGAAAAATATCTCTGAAGTGCCAATAACAATCACTTCTGACAGTGGTCCCGATTACGAAGAAAAATTGAGAGCTTTGGAACTCCAGCTTGCCCAGATAAAATATGAGGAGCAGCTTTTACTTGCAGAACTCAGGAAACAGCAGGAAGAATTTCAATCGCTTTTCGAAAGCGCCCAATTACTTGAAAAGGAGAACAATTCACTTCAGCACAAGCGCGATTTGTTCAAAGCGGTTCGGCAGCGTTTGGACCAGAAGAATATGGAACACAACATCCCTGGTCCAATCGAGGTGTTAACCCAGGCTTTTGCACCATCTGAGCCTCACAAGGACCGTCGAATTTTATACACTTCCATTGTGGTGATTCTCGACGGCCTCGGCATAATATTGTCCGGCTGCATACTCCATAGACACGGATTTCTGTAAATTTGTTGTTATAAAAATTTTATCTTTAAAGCCCTGTCTTTTATGAATAAGTATATAGCGAGAGTTTTTACGAAGGGAGTTTGATATGCCAACTCATATTTTCCGCTCAGTGTTTACTCTTATACCTTTGTTTATGATGGCTGGATACATAGCCTTGGCAATTATATTTATGTTGTTGTTTTATCGCTTTGTCTGCGCGGTTGAGAAAATCGCCAGAAAAATCGAAGGCTCTTCTAAAATCTGACCCGTGCAACAATCTCGATAATATTGTTGGAAGATAGCCACTCATTTTTCAATTTTAAACCCCTGCTTATTTTAGCAGGGGGCTTAATTTTTGTCTTTCGGATTTCACGGTTGACTTACATACCAACGCAGTGTATGATAAAGTGATAAACCATATGAGGGCAAAGATCATGAGCAAATCAAAAGCATTCACGTTAATTGAACTTCTCGTTGTGATTGCCGTCATTGCCATTCTGATGGCTATTCTAATGCCGGCATTGAACCTGGCCCGGGACCAGGGACGCAAGATGGTATGCTCCAACAATCTCCATAGCATTGCTTTGGCAAACCAACTATACGCAACTAATTTTGATGATTGGGGTGTGCCTTGCCGCGACTCCTCCAATCCGGCGGGATCCATATGGACGGGCAATCCGGATTTCCGCAAATACATCGGTTACGAAGGAGCCGAGCCGGATCTATCATCCGTTCAAACTCCAAAGAAATACAAGTGCCCCTCTGATAGACAGAAAGCCTGGTTGCACGCCTATGATATTGAAAGTGGAAATCAAAGCGGAACCCTTGTTAGCTACGGTTTCAATATCGAAGACTGGTACCCTTCGGTAGGCCAGGCTTCATGGACTGCCACCATGGACCTGACCAGATTGGCTTATAAGATGTCAACCGTCAAGCAGCCCGCTCAAAAACTGCATTTCAACGAAGCGCACGATTGGTGGAGTAAGTGGAAGGGAGCTGATTACATCGCCGGTTGGGACGTGTTGGGCCAGGAGGGCACGGTCAATGACTATAAGGCCGTCGGATGTGGAGGCCCCACAATGTATCGCCATAATGATTCTGCCAATATCGCCTTCTA
>CAZIAN010000694.1:0-2595 GCA_964537355.1 uncultured Pirellulales bacterium
TTTGTAATCCTGAGCAACCGGTTTTTCCCACTTTTGATTTAAAATGGATTCGGCCCGTTCCATTTTTTCCCGACTATTAATAATAGTTGCGTTTCGTAGAATTCCTCTGGCTTCAGATTCCAATGCTGTTTCACGAATCAGCCGCTCTCGGATATATGCATCATAGTAAGCTCGCAGCTGTCCCATTTGGAACCGGTAATTTTTAACAGCATCAGGCGGGACCTGTTTTTCCATGTCTTTCCATTGGTTTAGTGTTACCTCAACAGATTTGTTGGCTATCAGTGGCCCTTGCCAGTTTCTTTCCTGTGCTAATATCCCCTGTGCAATATGTTCTGAAAAATCGGGGTGAATGAATAACCGGCTGTATTCTCTCAAGGTTTCGATAACCGGTGTCTCCGGGTTCCAGTCCTGGTCGCTCCAGATGAATTTATTCACGTCATCATTAATCCCTTCGGAATAACTTATACTCCCATTGGCGAACTCATCGAGAGCATTATGAATCACTTTTTCTGCGGCCGGACGCGGATTGTAACATTCCCGTCCCAGTGTCATCGCAAAAGACAAATCCCAGTCTTTTACCGGATACTGACAACTGATACTGTGAGTGATATCCGGGTAACGGCGGATGGGAATCTTTGGATCTACGATTTTTCGAATTTCAGGTAAAGGTGTTTTAATCCAGGGTCCAAATACAACCCCGCCAAACCAGGGATATCTCAGATTAACATTATTGTAAAAAGCACCCAGCCACTCTTTAGTTGGACGAAACGCCTGAGGAGATACCCAGATTTTCGCTTCTGGATGATATTTATTAAGGACTTTGGCCACTTTTTCCAGCCATTTGAAAAGAATGTCGGGATGTAAGTCGCCGGGGTCACCCCCTGGTACAAAGACAACGTCAATACGTTTCAATTTTTTAAAAATCTCCTCTCTCTCCTCTAATTCTTCTCGAATGGAGTCCGGGTGCGTATAATCTTCTCCGACATTGGGATACCAGACCCAGACATTCATTCCATAGGAATCGATGATTTCGGCCTGTTTAATCATCATTTCTATAGGGTGAAGTTTCATGTGCGGACTCGTCAAAGTATCGTCACTTCTTGGCGGAATAATTTCGATGCAGTTGGCGCCGAAAATTCCCAGTTCCCGGATATACTGATCAAACTGTGCAGGGTCCCAGGCATCATAGGCGTTTGTCTTCGGCCGGTATCCCAGTTGGTGTCCGCGAATAGCGTATCGAGGGGAAGTAGTAATTTTCAAATTGTTTGGAGCTAAAATCGAACCGGGTTTCATATATAAGTTGCGGAGCAATCTTCCAACACCATAAAAGACTCCCCTCGGATCATTCCCTACTACCAATATTGCATTTTCCTTAATTAAAATTCTAAATCCTTCTTTACTAAGAGTTTGGCCTTTTTCTAAAATGTCCGAATATGGACCTGCGAAAGACTTTATTTGTTCTTTTTGCCCAATAGCGATGACCGGCTGTTGATTCTTTGGCCACCTTGTTACGATATTCAATTGAAGACCTGTTCTTTTCTGTATTTCTTCCCGCAGGACAGTAAAAGCTTTCTGCTCTAATTTTTCCAGTTTTTGCGGCGTAACTATAACACTATTAGTGAAGTCAAGCTCTGCATCTGATGCCGGTAGATTTACAGGGGATGCGAGAACTAAAAATAATAGTACAAGGATATAATGACTTCTGAATCGCATAAAACCTCCTTAAACTTCGGGGCTGCTCATGTTAATTCCAAAGCTGTTTTGTCGGTATGTTGTTATATTATTATGTCCTTTTCGTCATTTATTTCGCTATCTTCCTCCCCCAAAGCGCGACGGATCTCTGTGATGTCTTCTGTTAATCTTTGTTGAAACAGGGCAATATCTGAACTGTGCATTATAATATTTGCGCCCGCTTTGGCCCATTTAATTTGTAATTGGGCTCCTTCAGAGAAATGGATACCTATGCCTAAGCCTTTTTCCCTGGCTTTGGAAATTATTTTTTTCACGACATCCTCGAATCGGGGGTCATGATATTTTTCAGGCAGCCCGAGGCTTACAGATAAATCGTGTGGGCCTATGATAACTCCATCGAGGCCTGGTTCTGCCAATATTTGTTCCAGTCTCTCTAAGGCCGGGACGCTTTCTATATTGATTATTAAAAACTTGTCTTTATTCCAGTCTCTGAGATAATCTTTAAGGTCGGGTTCAAGAGAATCTTGATTTTGCAATGCCTCTTTCAATCGCTCCCCTTTAAGCGGACGCAATTTTACAGCACCAACCAGTTCTCTCACCTGCTCAGCAGATTCGATATAAGGTGCAAGGATTCCTGATGCTCCTCCATCAAGGACTTTATATACTTCTTGCGGATCAGGAGTAGGAATACGGACAAGCGGAGGTAATCCGTACCCCTTGTAAACCTGACACATCTGGGCAAGAGTGGTTCTGTCAATAGGAATATGTTCCGTATCTATAAATACAAAATCCGCGCCTGTTCTCTTTACTGCCGCAGGCCATAGAGGAGAGGCCGAAAGAATCGCAGTTCCATAAAGGCGTTTACTTTTTTTGAGACGGTTTAAGAATTCTGTGCCATCCATT
>CAZIAN010000695.1:0-2585 GCA_964537355.1 uncultured Pirellulales bacterium
TGATATCGGCTATCGCGGGTGGTTCGTGATGGAAGGGACGAAGATGCCGCTGGGCGTTGATGAAAGCTACCGGTATGATGCTGATTACCTGCGGGGTATCTTTCCGCCGGTCGTGTAAATTCGACATTGGGATGGCTTACCGGCCGTACACAAAGAAAGGGTAGATTATGAAATCGAGATATAGACTTATAGTTTTGCTGCTGGTTCTTTTCGCGGGGCGGTTTGCGGTCGCCACGCCGCTGGATGATTATGTTAAAGCACCGGATGACAACTACCGCTACAGTGTCGTGAACACCATCAAAGGAGAAGGTTACACTGCCTATGTTCTCGATATGACATCGCAGGCTTGGCGAAGCAGGGACGAAGTGGACAGGACTATCTGGAAGCACTGGCTGACGATAGTAAAGCCGGACCAGATGGCTTCCGATAAGGCACTGCTGTGGATAACAGGTGGAAGTAACGGAAGCCCGGCACCGAGCAAGGCGGATTCTATGATAGCGGGTATGGCCTTGAAGAGTAAAACGGTCACAGCGGAATTGAGGATGGTGCCGAACGAGCCGCTGGTATTTCCCGATGGAGGCGGGGCTCGGTCTGAAGATGGAATAATCGCTTACACGTTCGATAAATATATGAAAACAGGCGATAGTACGTGGCCGCTGCTGCTGCCGATGGTCAAAAGTGCCGTGCGGGCGATGGACACGGTTCACAGCCATATCTCGTCGGTTACTAACAATAAACTTCATATACACGAATTTGTGGTTTCCGGCGGTTCCAAGCGCGGCTGGACAACGTGGCTGACGGCGGCGGTCGATAAGCGGGTCATTGCGATTATTCCGGCGGTCATTGACGTATTGAATATGGCCGAACAGATGAAACATCATTTCGCCGCTTACGGTTTCTATTCCGATGCGATCAAGGATTACCAGGACCTTGATGTTTTCAGTCGGCTCGATACGCCGGGCGGTGCGAAACTTAGGGCATTTATCGACCCGTACAGTTATCTCGATAGATATACGATTCCGAAGTACCTTATAAATTCAAGCGGTGATCAGTTTTTTGTTTCGGATTCGGCCCAGTTTTATTTTCACGACCTTATAGGCCCTAAATATCTTCGATACGTTCCCAATACCGACCACGGACTCGGCGGCTCGGACGCGATTGAAAGTTTGTTAGCGTTTTATGCGGGCATACTAAGGGATTCTCCTTTGCCTGAGTTTAGCTGGAAGGTTCGGGACGATGGCGCGATTGAGGTCAATACGAAGACGAAGCCGCAGGCTGTAAAATTGTGGCAGGCGTCGAATGCCGAAGCGCGTGACTTTCGGCTTGAGACTATAGGGAAGGCGTGGAAGAGTACGGATATCGATTCGGCCGGCAGGGGCAGGGGGACGTATCTGGCAAGAGTCCCGAAGCCAGACAAGGGCTGGACGGCGTTTTTTGTCGAGCTGACATATGAGAGTGGGATAGGAATTCCATATAAGTTCACGACGCAGATAAAGGTTGTTCCGGAGACTTTGCCGTTTGCCGATAAGGTCGAGAAAGTATCGAAGGCGACGGAAGGTGCGGTTTCTCTTCCTAAGCCTTTGGGTGAGAAGGTATTGTATGCGGAATTGACGCCGGCGGAATTTCGTGAGCGGATTGCGGAAGCGCCGATTGCATATCTGCCGCTTGGCACATTGGAATGGCATGGGGAGCATTTGCCTATCGGCTCGGACGGATTGCAGTCGTACGGATTTTTTATTGGAGTTGCGCAGCGGGCCGGGGGGATAGTTCTTCCGATGCTGTTTTTGGGGCCGGACCGGATGGAAGAGGTGGACGGAAAAGAGTTGTATGGGATGGATACGCTCGGGGAGGGTATGTCGGAGGAGAAACGATATAAGAACCAGCAGCTTACGGGTAGTGCGTACTGGGTGCCGGAGGAGACTTTCAGGACGATTATCGAGGCTACGCTCAAACAGCTCAAAAGGGCGGGCTTTCGTATCGTGGTTGCGCATGGGCACGGGCCGTCGACCGGCTTTTTCAGGAATAACGCAAAGGACTGGAAGGAGAAATTTGGTCTTGAGACGTTCGTTTGCTGGGGCAGTGAGTACGATAAACAGGGGATGGGTATCCAGGTTGACCATGCGGCGATGAATGAGACTTCGCTTGTGATGGCTCTTCGGCCGGAACTGGTGCAGATGGACAGGTTGTCCGAGGACCACTGGCCGGTTGGGATAGGCGGTAAGGACCCGCGGAAATTTGCAAGTCCTGAGCTTGGGAAGCAGATTCTGGAGGTCCAGACGCAGCGGATGACGAAGATACTGAAGGAAGCATTAACCAAATTGGATAAATAAACTTGTTTCATTTTTTCGATTTTAATAGCCATGGGTCAGATAGGAGGAAATGATCTGTGGCTTTTTTTCTGCGCCAAAGATTCCAAAATTGGCACCCTTCAGGGTGGTAAGAGCCGCGAATAGCATTATTAATATCATATTAAGATTCCTTATCCACGCAAAAGCGTTCATTTTTTCCCTTTCGCCAAATTGGGTTTGAATTGGCTTTGAATTGGCTTAAATTGGGTTTGTTTTTGGCTTTATTGGCTTTGAATT
>CAZIAN010000696.1:0-2583 GCA_964537355.1 uncultured Pirellulales bacterium
TTTTAGGGCTTGTGATTGGTTTGTATTTATACTTTAGTTTCTGGCTGAATTAACCGCTACGGACAGCTATAATTTGAAAATATTCGATTACTCAAAAAAAGTACTGAGATGAGAAAGGATATAGAAATGGAACATTCAGCAATAAAGGCTGAGTACGGTATAGATGTAACCTTTGTTACGTTTGAAGATGAGCAAATCCTCGAAGAAGCACAAATCAGGGAACTGCATAAGTCTTTAGAATCTGTTATTGAGAAGAACCAAGAAAACCAGTTGGTTCTGAATTTTGCCAATGTGAGATTCATGACATCCGCCATGCTGGGTCTGCTGGTAAGAGTCCACAAGAGGGTAGGTGAACGCGGCGGTCAGTTGGAATTACGTAATTTGGACCGGAATCTTTACAAACTCTTCGAAATCACGCAATTGACAAAGATCTTTAATATATCGTAGGGCTGAATAGAGCAACAGCGAAGGGGACCAATTCCTGAGTTCCTCCCGTTCGGAAAGCAATTCGGCCCAATATTTGTCTTGAAGAAGAAATGGCCATACGCAATAAATTACTGATCTTACTTCTCAACGTATCTCTTATTCCGTTGATAGTATATTTCACCATCGATATTTCATTCTCACGTCATGTACGAAATCGCATACAAAGAACACTATGGTCGGCGGTGGAGGAAAGAGCGCACGACACTCTCGTTCAGACCATCAAGAACTATGAGGAGAAGCTCAAAATCTCCAATCAGGCAGTCCGTTACGGCGTCCGTCATTATGCCGATCAGGTTCAGCAGAACCTGTTGTCGATCAGTATAGGCAGAGAGAGGCCGGCTTTACGTCGATCTTTAATACGACTACAATCTGAAGATATAACATCTGAAGCTGCTAAAAAATACAAATTTATTAACCTTCAAGGCCAGCAAGAACAAGTGATAGATTTTGAGTCACAGTTTGTTCTTTCCGGCCAGAGTGAATCTCAAAACTCCCTGCATTTAAAATCAGCACAACTGTCCCGTACGTGCAGGAATATCTATACCATTAATCCTGAATCGATACTGTGGATATACACCATCCTTGCAGACGGCACTGTCGGCCTGTACCCATCTCCCGGCCTGTGGCCTTATGAGCCGGGGCGTGACCTGCGGAAAGAATCCTGGTACGTAAACGCAGAAAGGCGCAGACAGCTCGCTCCCACTCAGCGTATCGATCCCCTAACAGGCAAAACCGTCATGACGACATCTCTTCCTCTCTTTGGTCAGGACAATTCTTTTGCAGGGGTGGTCGCAATGGATATTGATCTTTCCGGTATGCTTGACAGAATGGAAATTCCGCAAGAATGGCAGAAAGGCGCCTGGAAACTCCTCATACGACTGCCACGAGAACAGGGCTTAGATCCGAATGAAGCCGAAGTCGTCTGCTGCACAACATTTCTGCAGAGCCAGGAAGGCCCCGTCAAACCCTCGAAGCTCATAGATATATGCAGTCCTAAGGATGCAGAAACAATGATTCATGATTCCCGCAGTGGAAACGCAGGCTTCATTCGTCGTCCTTTTAATGGTGTTGATTCTCTTTGGGTCTATGGCTCGTCAGAACGAAGAGGCGGCTTTCCCATGCTGGTGGTTCCCTATCAACTAATCACCGAGCAAGCAGAGAATGCTCAGCAGATGCTCTTTAGAGACAGCATCCGGGCAATACAGTTCGTAACTTTCCTGATTTTCATCGTAATTGTAGCTGCCGTTGTTCTGGCAGTACTGCGGGCCCATAAATTAACGGTACCTATCACCCATCTGGCCGATGCGGCCGGGAAACTGGCTCAGGGTGATTTTGACGTCAGGGTAAATATCACTACAAACGACGAACTCCAGCAGTTGGGTGACATCTTCAACCAGACCGGATCGAAACTAAAAGCTATGGAGAAGATGCAAGGATCGCTTGAATTAGCCAGAGCGATACAGCAGAACCTTTTGCCCAGGACTGCTCCGAAACTTAATGGCTTCGAACTGGCAGGTAACTGCAAGTACTGCGATGAGACCGGAGGGGATTATTATGACTTTATTGAATTGCCTGAGATTGGGCCCGGGATATTAGGAATAGCCCTGGGTGATGTAACAGGTCATGGAATCGGAGCAGCGCTGTTGATGGCCACGGTTAGAAGCATCCTCAGGAGTAATGCCCAACATTATGGAGCCGACCTTACAAAACTTTTCGAAGTTCTCAACAGGCATATTGAAAGCGATACCGACTACGATAAATTCATAACTCTCTTCTATTGCATCCTGGATGCAAATCAAAAATCTCTTATATGGGTTTCCGGAGGGCACGACCCTGCTTTGTGGTATCATAAAGACAGCGGCAAAATCGAAGAATTGTTAAATACAGGTATGCCAGTCGGGATATCACAAGACGCGAGCTTTGAGCAGGGCGGGCCTGTGTTCTTTAAGACCGGTGATGTCGTTGTTGTTGGGACCGACGGAATCTGGGAGGCACAAAACGAAGGTGGAGTTATGTTCGGCAAAGAAAGACTGCGCAATATCATAATAAGAGACAGTGACAAGCCCTCAGCCGAAATTTGTTCACAAATAATTGATG
>CAZIAN010000697.1:0-2576 GCA_964537355.1 uncultured Pirellulales bacterium
AATAATGATCGTTTTGTTGTCCGGTGTTTTCAAAATTGTGTTAAAGATCTGGATTTCATTTACCTTGCCGGCATGCCCTTGAGCTTCTATGAAATCGCCGACTTTGAAAGGCTTAAATATCAGAATCAAAACACCTCCTGCAAAATTGGCCAAACCTCCCTGTAAAGCCAAGCCAACGGCCAGTCCTGCAGCGCCTATTATTGCGATGAATGAGGTGGTTGAAATACCCAGGATTGTTACGACGCTGATAACCAGCATCACTTTAAGAAGAGCGCCGACTAGACTACTCATAAATTTGTGCAGAGATAAATCAACTTTTTGCTTTTCAAGAACTTTAACCAGGCTATTGACAATAGCTTTAATTAACCATAATCCAATAAGTAGCGTAACGATAGCCAATACCACTTTTGGTGCATAAACCATGACCATCTCAATGGCCTTTGCTGCAAATCCCTGAAAGTTTTCCATTTTTTTCCTCTTAGTTTAAGGATTAATTTGAATTAATAAAGAGAAGGCTTCAAAGAAAAAGTATCTCCGGGTATGTAACACATTTTTTTATCGTAATTAGTGTCTGACCGAAAACCCATGCGCGCGAGCGAAATCAGACAAAACAAATTATGCGGAGCTCATATTGTTCAGCTGTGACTTTATTAAGCGATTAAAACAGGATTCCTGTATCGGTTTTCTCTTAGATATGACCGTTTTCTAGTGCAAAAACGCCTTTTTTTCAATTTTTAGGCGTACGTCTCCTGGCATAGTTTTTTGCTGTTCAAACTCAGGCAGCCTTTGCACATACTTTGTTCTTTGACAATGCCTCCCGCTCTTGTTCAAATAATATATTGCCAAGCTTATGCAGATTATAAGCCAATATACCTAGCGAAGTATATTCCTTAAAATTGGTCAATCCTTTATCAGGACACCTGTTGAGGCCATGATGTTCTAAGCAGTTGATATCCGACTCTACAGCAGCGTGATAGTTGCGCAAAGCCTTAAATTGTCTGGTGTGTTCACGTTCATACTCAGATTTATTTAATTTGCCCTTCTTAGGCATAATCACTTGCGGAATTATTTCACAAATAGCCTTATAATTTGACGGACTCCAAAAACCTTTATCAAAACTGACGCTGTTTATATTATATTTACTTGCCAATTCCCGGACAAAAGGAACGGCCACATCGACATCTTGCTCTTTGATCATAATCCGATGACCAAGCACAAACCCATGTTGATCGGTTGCGATAGCTATTTTCACGCCTAATTCAACTTTGTTTCCGGCTTTGCCTTTTTTGATCCACTCTGTATGCGGCTCAAACAATGAAAAAATCTTTTCCGCGTGCGGAATGTCTTCTGATAAAATAAGACGACGGCGAACAAGGTCGATATGTTTATCAAGGTGTTTTTCATAATAATCCAACTCGCTGCACCTTGTAAGCGCTGTATGGTTATCAGAGGCCATCTTGCTGAATAGGTCACGGCTGCTTTTGATTTTTTGACTCAAACCATCTGCAATTGTCAAATAATCCATCGCCGCATTGAGACCTCGGATGGTGTGACGACCTGCACCGACAGTGCGCTTTGCTGCATGATGATAAGCCGCTTTGAGTCTTTTTTGCCAGTCATGATGCTTTCGCCAGCCGAAATCTTCTATGCTGCCCTTGATAATATGCGCGATAATATCGATGCTCTTTCGGCCAGCGTCCCAAAGAAGATTCATATCTGTGGGAAAATGAACGTTTGTTTCTAAAACATAGGTATCAACCTTGACGTTTAGTTCTTCGTTTTTTTTTAGAATGTGGCCGGTTTTCGCAATGATTTCATTAATTTCGTCCAGCGTTTTTTCATCCAGAAGACTGACATTGTCTTTTAATGTTTGCAGCGGATATTTTTTCTGGCCGTCGTCAAATTCAGATATGCCAACCATTTTTCTGATGAGATTGTTAAAATTGGCGTCAAACGCCAGTTGATCGTAGTTGGCGTCGCGCGCCAGACGAACGGTTCCGAATACAAGGATTTCCCAAAGACTCATTCCAGGCCGGCCTGTTTTGACGTTAACGCCGGAGATGATTTTTTTCTCAAGCAGGCTAAACACTTTTTCGTTTAGCTCTGGGGTCGAATAAATGTATTGAAGCGCTCTCAGTGTGGGAGGAATCTCATCTCTGAGGTTCGTCGGTATTTCAACATCTTCGACCGGCGTGCATCCGAACTTGTATTGTACTTCAAACCTTTTGCGCATCATAACCTCATATTGGAATGCGAATGTTTTATCAGAATATTGAAGTTATGGCAAATTTACTAAATATTGCGCTATATTCAAAACATTTTATCAATATATAGCTATTATTTATAATGAGTTAATTGTTTTCGGCCAGACACTAATTATCTAAAAATATGCCGCAATCTTGAAAACGTATAGTATCAGTTCTTAATGTGAAAATACCACGATAATTTACATTTGTGGCGGCGAAAATAGAGCCAATGTTTGCAGGTATTTTTAAAGATCCCTTTACTTTAAAATCTGATGAAAAGAGGACAGTGAACATTCCACCTTTGGCTAGTATGTCTACTCCCCCATCTTG
>CAZIAN010000698.1:0-2570 GCA_964537355.1 uncultured Pirellulales bacterium
CATTGTAGCTCTCCATATCATCAATGATAAGGAAGTTGGCCGTAGTAAAGCTCCATAGCGGACCTGTCCACGGACTGTCGGCGTTTGCGTTATTGGCCTCATCAACGCGCCAGTAGTAGGTAGTATTCCAGTCAAGCTGGCCGGGTTCATAGCTTTCTGAACCGAGGTTGCCACTGCCTTTTAATTCCAGAGAGGCTGCATTGGTGCCGAAGTAGATTTCATGTGATGCACCAAAACCTGGTGCCCAGGTGAGAACAGGCATTTGTGTCACATCCACAGCACGATTAGCCGGGTTAAGTATCGCAACGGCACCTTCGGTTGTAAAGCTCCATACGTCGCCTTTATGTGTATCGAGAACATCGAACTCATCGACGCGCCAGTAATAAGTTTTAGCCATTTTAAGTGTGCCGGGAGTAAAGTCAGTAGTTCCCTGCGGAAGGCCGCCTGTTGCACTATCCACTTCATTAAAACTTTCACCGAAGTAAACAGTGTGCAGTTTCGCACCGAAGCCTGGCGTCCAGCTAAGCTTATCATTCACAGCTACAGCCTCGGCGCCATCCGCCGGATCTGGAAAGTATGCAGTCTTCGGGGAAATACTAAAGCTCCAGACATCACCCTTCCACGGGCTGTTCGGATCGGTGTCATTGACCTCATCGACCCGCCAGTAGTAAGTTGTACCCGGAACAAGACCATCCGGATAAGGAAATCCGGGGAAGCCGACTACTGAAAACGCTGCACTCTGGCTGCCCACAAATGTGCCTTCGGCGCCTTCGTTCACAGCATCGAAGCTTTCACCGAAATACACGTCGTGCGTGAGAGCGAAATTCCCCGGTCTCCATGAGAGATTCGCCCAGGTGGCTTCAACCACAGTTCCGTCTTCCGGATCCGGGTCAAAAGCGGATTCCGGGACGCCGTCTTCTTCGTCAAACTCTCCCTCATAGAAACGGACATGGTCCAGCCATATTGTTGTCTTAGAGTCCACAAACGAAAATAGAAACACTACGGGGGACATCGTGGCATCCGCCTGAAACGTATGGTGGATTCTTGTCCACTCCGTCGTCACCGGCAGGTCTGTTACTCGAAACAAACGTGCCCACGGGTCTTGATTCTGCAGGGCATCGATAATCAGCGTCCGATCTGCCTCTGCCTTCGTCCAAAAGTCCACGGTATAGGTTTTATTCGCCGTGACGGCGATGCCGGCTTGGTTGTCGAGCGTCAAGTTATGGTTCGACGAACCGTCGCCAACGTCTGTAATCTCAATCCGTGCTGACGCCTGGCCGACTCTTTTCTCTTCTGTGTCAATCGTCAAGGTTGCCGCTGCCGGCGCACGTGTGGCAAGACCCCATCCTAACACAGCCTCCTCAAAACCGCCGTCCATTAACAGGTTTTCGACTTCCTGTGAACAGGCAGATGAAGTAAAAAACATGCCTATCACAAGCGTGATGCTTAGAATGAGTTGGTGTATGCATGTCTGATTCATCTTGTTTCCTCCTGATTTTAATTGTAAGATGACAGGAAATTTCGCACCGGCCACACATTCAAAAATACTCTTTCCCACAGAAGTGGGATATGGATTTATAGTTGAAATGTTAATACTTCCTTTCACAAAGCACACAATTGCCTTTACGACTAATCCTGTGGTTCACAGAATAATTCCTCCTCTATTCAGAAATTGAAAGAATTGCACCTGCTGGAAGACCAAAATCCGTAGATGCCCGATCGTGCAGGCACAAGCTTCACTAACATTATCTATATCATATTACCTACTTTCCCGTCAAGGAAAATCCCTTGATTATGTATTAGTATGCCTCTTGTCGCGTTTTAAGAAAATGCGTTACCTTTCCATTTCGAGATGCCTTAACTAAATAGAGGCTGTTAATAAAAAGTATTTTGCAGCCAGTTAAACTTATCTAACGAAGAAAGAGATTGAAAAAAATGACTTCGAAAGCAATTGTTGAATTCAGATTATCAGTACTTGAGCAAGACGTGGGGTGACTGCGAAAGTGCAGACCAGATTTATGAAGGAGAATAGAGATGTCTTGGGATGATATTTACAGACGATTAGAAGAGGAGCTTGGGCATGAACCCGACTCTGGTGAAGTTCAGAATAGGATTCTAGATATGCTTGATGGGCAATTTAAAGATGTGGCCTGTGATTTACTTGAAAGAAGCTGAAAAACACCTCAATTTTCGAGTGACATCTTGTCTCCATAATGTTACCACAAATGTTAATTTTGCCTATATCGAGTCCTAATAAATGCCAATTTTTCGCGAAAATATAGATTATTTTCACAATTTTCTATGTGTAATCGGATTAAGTACACGGTGAGAAATAAATGTATCAATGATATCACTCCTTTGATGGTATTATTGAAAAATCAAGGAGCTTATACCGAATCAAATCAGTATAAGCCCCAAATGTACAAATCTACTGCACAACGATATTGAACGACAAATACCTGCTTAGGGTGCCGGTGGATACAGTCGAATATCATCGAAGTACATCATGCCTGCTCCGCCAGTAACCGAGCTAAGGCCAAGAGTAATCGAATTTACATTTGCAAGGTTGA
>CAZIAN010000699.1:0-2564 GCA_964537355.1 uncultured Pirellulales bacterium
TCTGTTCCTCCAAGCAGGGGCTTTTTTAAACTCGATACCCATGAATCCCACAGAACATGTTTTTATACTCGGAGAATCGTTAATATTGCGCAGAGACTGGGGTGAGATACCCTTCGGCAGGAATTTCGTTATTATAGAATGCCATGAGTCCTTATAAGAGTGAGCCTACGGAAAATATCAAGCAGGTATATTAGCAATACTGGCTGCTGTTGTTGAATTCTTTAGTGCCCCCACCTCTTTAGCATGCCATTATCAAAGTATAACCTGCAAGATGGATTGATATCAGCCCGCAGAATGGAAAAGTTATTGTCCGATAATGCAAGGCCTAATAACGGCGATAAGCTGGAACAAAAGACTCAAATGCTGAGCTGGTAAATTGGTTTATTTTTCCATGATCTCGGCTCCCGCCTGGCCCACCCACGTAATATCGTGACCTATACCCTGGACAGTCTGACAACTCGCCAAAGAAAAGACTAAAATAAATAAAGCAAGCCCGAGAATTATTCTTTTAACCATTTTGTCAAATTCTCCTTTATCTGCGATAAGCCTTATTAGGCACTGCCGGGGAATATGGCTGTAAAAAAGACAAATTTTCTGATAATATTATATTTATTATCGGCAATATCATTGAAAGCTATTTATAAAATTTATCAGGTCGGTCGAATCTATTTACTAAAAAAGGGTATTTCAAATGAAAATAGCCAGTTTTAACGTTAATTCAATACGCTCCCGGATGAATATTGTCCTTGGGTGGCTGGATAGGAACCAGCCGGACATTCTATGTGTTCAGGAGACCAAGGTTCAGGATGATGATTTTCCATTAGGGGCTTTTGACGGGACTGAGTACAGATGTGTTTTTAAGGGGCAGAAAAGTTATAACGGGGTGGCAATTTTCAGCAGAAATGAAATTACAAAGGTTAAATGCGGCTTCGATGATGAGCCGAAGGATGAATCACGTTTGATTAAGGCGGAAATTAACGGCGTTAATATCGTTAATACATATATACCACAAGGTTATTCGGCGGAGTCTGAAAAGTTCGAATATAAGCTGGAGTGGTTCGGCCGTTTGCTGAGGTTTTTTGAAGAGAATTTTCAACCCGGCGAGCCTGTAATCTGGGTGGGAGATTTAAATGTAGCACCAGAGAAAATAGATGTTTATGACCCTGTAAACTTGTCAGGGCATGTCTGTTTTCACCCGCAGGTCCGCAAGGCACTTGAAAATGTAGTTCGCTGGGGGTTCGTCGATGTGTTCAGAATGCACTGTCATAAATCGGGAGAATATACATTCTGGGATTACAGGCGAAGAGATTCCTTTGAACGAAATATAGGCTGGCGTTTAGACCATATCATGGCTACAGAATCCATGGCAGAAAAGTGCACTGAATGCTACATAGACAAAAAAATACGCCTGGCAGAGCGTCCAAGCGACCACGTGCCTATTATAGCTGAGTTCGATTTGTAATTAATTAGTGATTGGTGAGTTGAAATTCAAGGCTTCAGTATATCCATAATCGACCCGGCATAGTAACTAACAAAAGCACGTTCCCGGCCACCTACTCATACTGCCCTTGATTTATGATAATTCCGGCTTCATATAAAGCCTAACCTTTTCCTGAAGCACGCTGTTTCCAAAGTTTCTTGCAATAGGTTATGGAAAACACAGAACTATATCGGATATCTGCGCGATTTAGAAATAATATCTTACCCGCAATTCCGCCCTGTAATCATTTTGTTTTTCTCCGAATTCGGTATATGAGTTCCCCACGAGAAATGTTGTTTTCAGCCGAAGTTCCAGATTTTTGATACCGGAGTACAATAATTCGGGGCCAATCGAAAAGCTTTTGTCATTAATATTAAATATCCCCGTTAGTGAGGGCGTTAAATATAGCATATCAAACGGCTCTTTCTGACTGACACGCAGATATAGATAGTCTCTCATGGGATTTCTTCTGTTGTAGCTTCCTCCGGCAGCGTTTGATGCACTTGTTAAAAGAGAATCATCGCCTGAAGCAAGATACGTATCGTAACCCTGGTCTATGAATGAGAAGTAGTCTGTCATTTCACTCTCGGCAAAGCCTGTTGCATCATGAAAATACTCAAAGATATACGTTGTATCTGATTTGGTCAGATATCGGAGGCCAAGCAGATAGCTTGTTGCTTCATATTCATTATTAAAGACTGTTCCATTACTGTTTATAAATCTTTTTTTGTAGTCGTTGATGGATGCCAGCTCTCCATGAATCTCAAAATTAGAGGTAATGTTCCTTGAAAAATCCATACCGTATCGGTTTGTTTTGCTTCCACCTGCAAGAAAAATCAAGTCAATATCTGTGTCATAAAGCAGAAAATACATTTTCCCTGCGAAATTCAAGCGGTTAATCTTTCCGAAATCATCATTTATATGGTCATAAATAGGCATCAAAACCGGTGTGAAAGAAAACGTTTTCAACGGACCGTCAAAGCTCCTAATGTAATCCGCGGATGCTACTATAAAACCTTCACGAGCAAGTTCAGGGTCGTCGGGGTCTTTTGGTCTGTCCAAAAATGCCACAGGATTCCACGCA
>CAZIAN010000700.1:0-2557 GCA_964537355.1 uncultured Pirellulales bacterium
TTACAATGAAAGTCGGATTTAATATGTTGTTGTGGACCACGCACGTTACTGAAGATGCTTTTCCGCTTCTGGAAGCAATCAAGAAAGTCGGTTATGACGGCGTCGAGATTCCACTTTTCGAGGGCCAGCCCGAACATTTCGAAAAGGTTGGTAAAGCGATTAAAGATAATGGACTTAGCTGTACATCAGTGGGTGTCATTCCCGATGAAGAACACAATCCCATCAGCCCCGACGCAAAGCACCGACAGGGGGGTCTTCAACACCTCAAATGGGCGATTGACTGCTCGGCCGCTTTGAATTCCGATGTTTTGTGCGGGCCTTTATATCAGCCCTTGGGCGTTTTCACCGGCGAGCCCCCGACCGAAGAAGAAAAGCAGCGTGCCGCCCAGGTGCATCGCGATGCTTCTGAACTTGCCGCAAAATCTAATGTGGCCCTGGGGATTGAATTTCTCAATCGCTTTGAATGTTATTTTCTAAATACAATGGCCGACGCGGCCGATCACGTCAAACGGGTTGACCATCCCAATTGCGGCGTTCTCTACGATACTTTCCATGCGAACATCGAAGAGAAGGATCCTGTCGGATGCATCGGTAAACATATAGATGCGATTAATCACGTCCACATCAGCGAGAACGATCGCGGCACGCCCGGCAAAGGCCATATTGACTGGCCTGGAACTTTCAAGGCGCTTCGCTCAAACGGTTACGACCGATGGCTTGTAATCGAGGCATTCGGAAGGGCACTGCCGGACCTGGCCGCCGCCACACGTGTCTGGAGGGATTTCTTCCCCGACCGTGAGAAGGTTTATGCCGAAGGTTTGCAGTTCATAAAAGAACAATGGAAAGCCGCAGGCTAAACCACATATATCAGAACTGAATTTTTGTATGTATTCCTATCCTGCGCCGCATGAGAATCGGCTCCGGCCGAGTTGGTGCTTGATTGGATTACTTTTATGTTTTTTACGAAGGAGGAACCATTATGCGTATGAATAATTTAAGAGTCGTTTGGATTGTGCTGTTTGGTCTTTTCGCTTTTGTTGTAAGTGATGTTTTTGCTGAAGAAGCCGGCTTTAAGCCAATTTTCGATGGCAACACGCTTGACGGCTGGAAATCACCGAACATGAGCTACTGGTCGGTCACCGATGGCGCAATCACCGCTCGCTCGACAGAGCAGAATCCCGTGAAAAAGAATCAATTCCTTGCTTGGCAATTGGGTGAGCTTGATGATTTCGAGCTTAAGCTCAAATATCGCATGACTGGAACACAGGCCGCCAACTCCGGCATTCAGATTCGCAGTCGCGTCGAAGCCGATGGCCATGCCGTTGGCTACCAGGCGGATATCGACATGGCTGGCACATATGTCGGAGCGCTTTACGACGAGCAGGCTCGGGGAATGCTTGCCCTGCGCGGCCAGAAAACCATTATCGGCTCCGACGGTAAAATGACCAACAGCTCTCTCGGTGATTCGGATGCCCTCATGAATAATATCAAAAAGGATGACTGGAACGACTACCATATCATCGCCCGCGGCAGCCGGATTGTTCTTAAACTAAATGGTAAAGTCACAGCCGAAGTAATCGATGGTGACAGGAAGAACCGGGACCTGTCTGGTGTGCTGGCGCTGCAATTACACGCCGGCCCGCCCATGCAGGTTCAATTCAAGGATATTCTTCTAAAGCGAACAAAAATGCGCCGAAAGAAAAAAATAGTTCTGATAGCCGGCCCACCCAGTCACAGTTACGGCACCCACGAGCACAATGCCGGCTGCCTGTTGCTGGCAAAAGCGCTGAATGACAATATGCCGAATGTTTATGCCGCGGTATATCGCAGCGGTTGGCCCAAAGACCCCACAGCTCTGGATAATGCCGATGCGATTGCGATGTACTGTGACGGCGGCGAAGGACACATTGTCATGCCGCATCTTGAGCAGGTGGACAAGCTTGCGAAAAATGGCGTTGGTATCGCCTTCATCCACTACGCCGTTGAATTGCCGAAAGGAAAGCCCGGCAACTCCGCCCTCGACTGGGTTGGCGGCTACTTTGAAACTTTCTGGTCTGTCAACCCGACATGGGAAGCTGAGTTCACTGATATCCCCCGGCACCCTGTCGCCAGAGGTGTAAAGCCCTTTTCAATCCGTGACGAGTGGTACTATCACATGCGCTTCAGGCAGAACATGGAAAATGTCACCCCGATACTGACCGCGGTCCCGCCGGATAGAGCCCACAGGAAAGGAAATGATGCTCACAGTGCCAACCCGATTGTTTACGCGCGGATGGGCAAGCCGGAGCACGTAGCCTGGGTTTACGAACGGCCGGGCGGCGGTCGAGGCTTCGGCTTCACAGGTGGCCACGACCATATCAACTGGGCGCACAATGACTTCCGCAAGACAGTCCTGAACGGCCTGGTCTGGATAACAGGCCTCGATGTCCCCGCAGACGGCGTCCCCTCCGAAACTCCTACAACCGACCAGCTCCGCGCCAACTTGGACACTCCCGACCCGGGAAGCTGGAACTGGGACCGGATCCAGGATAGGATTGAAAAGTGGAACAGTCGATAA
>CAZIAN010000701.1:0-2554 GCA_964537355.1 uncultured Pirellulales bacterium
TTCTATTACTCGTTGAATATGTCATGTTCACAAAAAAGTAAAAGTAGAGATTCAATGAAAAAAAGGAGATTGAAATGAATAACTTAAAGAACAAAACTTTGATATGGGTACTGGTACTTTTGATACTTGTTTCAGGAGGCTATTTGGCAGAAGCGGCCCAGGTCGAACCACAGACACTGTACTATGGCGTTGAGATAAATGGCGTCCTGTGCGGATACTCCGAAGTTAATGTTTCAATTATGGTAAAAGATGGCAAAGATATGATTTTACTCAAAGACAAAATCTTTGCGATGCTTTCTGCCCTCGGCAGCAAATTCAATACGGAAGTTAACCTTACGTATCATATCGACCCTGCAACCGGCAAGTTCACCTATCACGATAGCGAGATTAAGCAGGGGCCGACACAGTTAGGCTCTAAAATTTTTATAAATGGAAATACCGCCCGCTTTATCGGTACACCTGGCAACAGAGAAACCACCGTTGAACTGCCTCCCGATACTGTCTTTGAGAATGTTCTCTTTTTTCCACATCTGATAAAAGACTTTGTAGAGCGTAAGCTCACGGAAAAAAGTTATGAAATCTTTGAGGTAAGAGAAACTGAGGTTCAGAAATCAACATATACAAAAGTTGCGACCGAAAAACTGGAGCTTGCAGGAAAAAGCTACAATGCCCTTGTCTTCGATAAATTGAATACCAAAACCGGTTTGAAAGTGAAAATGTGGATTGATGTTGAAAACGGGTACATGCTCAAGGCGGCTGCTCCAGGTAACAGGATGAGCTATCTGGCCGATCCCTCCGTCGTCAACAGAATCAAAATGGCCGATGTGGACGATACTCTCTTTGCCAAAGTCGATGTGGCGATTGCCGATGTGCAGGCCATATCATACATGAAGGTCAAAGTAGCCATTCAGCCTTCAGGATTGTGGGTAACTCAGGAAGGTTTAAATGTCCCGGGCCAGAGTTTTACCGGAACTATCAATGACAATCTGATTGAAGGGGTCTTTGAAATTGAGCATCAGCGGTATGATGGCTCGGACGCCCCGCCATATCCGGCCGATTTCAGCAAAGATGAATCTGTGAAAAAGTATCTCGAAGCCGAAGATTTCATCCAGTCGGACGACCCCGTCCTTATCGAAAAGGCACAGGAAATAACCCGTGGCTCAAAAGATTCCTGGGAAGCTGCATGCCGCCTGAGCAAATGGGTTTCTGAAAATATCAGCTATGCCATCCCCGGCGGAGTGACCGCCCGCAATACCTACGACTTAAAAGCCGGTGAGTGCGGGGCTCACTCAATTCTTCTGGCTGCTTTCTGCCGAGCCGTTGGAATACCTGCACGCGTTGTCTGGGGATGTATGTATGTACCAAATTATGGAGGAGCTTTTGGCCAGCACGGTTGGAGCGAAATATATATGGGCAAGGCGGGATGGATAACCATCGATGCTACCGCCTCTGAGATTGATTACGTCGATTCAGGCCATATCCGCATCGGTGAATATCAGTCAATGGTAACCGCACTTAATCCCAAAAAAATGGAAGTGCTTGATTTCACCGCTGGCTCTATGAAGATGGGGCAGGAAGAATCCGCCTCAGGGATGTATAGCGCATACGTTGGTGAATATACCAATCCCAATACCAAAACCGTATTGAAGGTATTTGTTCAGGGTGGAAACTTGGCCGTTGATATTCCGGGAAAAGTAGTCCTGGCGCTGAATGATCCCGACCAGGAAGGCCTGTGGTATTGTAAATTGTCGAACAGCTTGTATTTCACGTTTAAGAGAAAATATCTCGGCTTCGGCAAAGTCATTGAAATGCACTTACATCAAATTATCCCCTTGCCAAGGAAGCCAGGCCCTCAAAACCTAAATAATAATGTTCCCGAAAATTTCAGACCTTATCTCGGTAAGTATTCACTTGCCGCTCTTCAGGCCGAATTTACAGTACTTTATAAAGATGGCGGCCTGGCGGTGGACGACCCCCTTGCAAAGAAGGTCGTTAAGCTGCAATCGCCGAATGAAAAAGGAAGGTGGGTTGATGAGTTTAATAAAAATTCAATCTTCTTCGAGCTGGACAACAAGGGCAATGTAACTGCAATGAAGATAGATTCTGTTGATAAATTTACCCGGTGAAAGGGGAGGCATATTATGGTTACTTTTGAAAAAAATGAACAAGTAACGCCAATCTGTCCACACTGTAAAAAAGACCTTACGAAGGTTTGGTTTCAACAGGTAAAAGGCGACCTCGGCAAACGTTGTATCTACTTCTGCCCGCAGTGTAAATCAACTCTTGGTGTTTCTCAAAGGAAAGGAATAGCGCCGTTTGGTTTGTGAGTTGTTTTAGAAGTTTTTTAACTCTATAAAACATTCTCGTAATAATAAGGAGAAAGGCAATGAACAGAAAATTCCCTAAGAAACAATTACCGGTAATTTTAGGCAGGCAACGTAGCGGAAGTTCGGTCTCTGGTCTTAAATTTCTGTTTTTACTTGTTGCCTGTGCCGCTTTGATTCTGCTGATGTCACCTTCTCTTGAGTCTGTTGAAAAACAGGAAAACCCGGAA
>CAZIAN010000702.1:0-2549 GCA_964537355.1 uncultured Pirellulales bacterium
TAGTTGCTCAGGGCTGATACCGGCCGCACGGGCGCTTATCATAATAGGTGTCCCGTGAGCGTCATCGGCCCAAAAGTAGAAACATTCGTTGCCGCACATCTTTTGGAAACGCACCCAGATATCGGTCTGTAAATATTCTACCAGGTGCCCTAAATGTATAGGGCCGTTTGCATAAGGCAGGGCGGATGTTACGGCGATTTTGCGAGGCATTATTCTTCCTTGAAGATTATTTCTTTTTAGGTTCCTGCTTGTTTTGCTTGTTGCTTTTTGGGGGATTATCCTGTTTTTTCTTTGTTGTTTCAGAAGCGGGAATTAGCTCGATCTCTTCGACTCCGACAGCGGCCTTGTCTCCATTTTCGTATTCGACCACAACAAGCTGTGTTAATATCTGGGTATCTATGACTTTGCCCCTGCCCTGTTCGGTCTTTACTTTGGTGTTCTTTTTTGGCAGTCGTTTTTTCCCCTCGGTGTATGTTTCATCTTCATACCGCAGGCAGCACTTCAATCTGCCGCAGTAGCCGGAGATTTTTGCCGGGTCGAGAGTTGCCTTTTGCATTTTGGCCATTCGCATATTGACAGGTTTTAAGAGCTTAAGAAATCTTTGGCAGCAGCATTGTTGCCCACAGCTTTCAACATCGCCGAGAAGCTTGGCCTCATCACGAGACCCGATTTGACGCATTTCGATTCGTGTCTGGTATTCCTGGGCGACCTTTTTTACTAATTCACGAAAATCCACTCGTCCATCGGACATAAAGTAAAATATGATGCGTTCACCGCCGAATACGTGCTCTACATCGACGATTTTCATCGGAAGCTCCATCTTTTTGACGAAGTTTCTGCAGCATTCCATCTCTTCTTGTGCAATTTTTCGCAGATGCCGTTCTTCGCTTACATCAGCCGAGCATGCATAACGGATGAATTTGCCGACATGGTCGGGTACGAAATCTATACCGCTGTCATCGTAATAATCTAATATTTGCTCGTCGCTTAATTTAAATTGACCGCCCTTGTAGGCCGTAAGCTGCCCTACGAGGTAGCCTAATTCCAGGCCTCTGTCGGTTTTTATCACGACACGGGCCTGGGTCTTGGATATTTTCGTTTCATGGTGTTCGAAGAAGCCGAGTGTGTTCATTCGACCATAGCGAACCAGCATATATTTTTTATTTTTTGTCTGTCTGGGCCTTGTAGTTTTTGGCATTCAGGTTACCCCGATTGATAATATCTTTAAGCTTTACTAATGCTAAACCCCTATTCTATCAGACTCGGCCAGATTTAACAATAGATGTTCGAAAATAAGCTTTTCATTGACACTGGACTCTATCCAGTGCAGCATCTTGTAGCAGTCGGATATTTTTTCCGCCGCCGGTTCGGCGTCAAAGCGCCCTGCCAGCTTCTTTATCTTCTCTTTTTGGTCGAAATTGATAGCTTCTTTTGTGGGCATGGCAGTTAAATTCATCACATCATAAAGGGCGGATATGATTATTTGGACAATGGTCTTTGCTGCTCTTCGATTGATGTCTTTTTTGCTGATAACATCATCGAGTTCGCCCCAGGCGGCGGCGATTTTTTTACATTTGTTCTGGCATTTCTCAGCCAGGCTCAGGGCATCGGAAATTTCATAGCTGGCTAAGGAGCTTATCAATTCTTTTTTGGTTTCGTAAAGGTTTGCTCCGGCCAGTTCGAGTTGTGACCACTGATACGCTGTCCCTAAACTGCCCTGGGCCAGACGCCCGAAGTATCGCCCCTGTGTTTCTTCGAGGCCGGTCTGCTGCAATTTTTCGATTATATGATCTTCGTCAATCGCCCCGAATCGGAGTATCTGAGACCTTGACTTTGTTGTAGGTAGAAGCTTGTCCAGGCGGGTGCACAAAAGGATAATGGAACAATATTCCGGCGGTTCTTCCAGGACTTTTAACAAACAGTTTTGGGATGACCTATTGAGTCTTTCAGCTTCGCTGATTACAAAGACCTTTCTTTCTGAAAGAGTCGGCCTGTTCGAGACCTTATCAACCACAAACTCTCGAATGACATCTATCGGCAAATCCACCGGTGGAGCTTTGGTTTTGCCTTCTTTCGTGAATTCTCGCAATTCCTTATAGATGTGATTGAAGTCCGGATGTGAGCCCGCCTCGAAAAGTTCACACGCCCGGCACCCGCCGCAACTGTCGGCGAAATCATTTTCTCTAACGGGCTTCTTGCAAAGGAGTAATTTGGCCCATTCACGTGCGGTTTTGAATTTGCCGACGCCTTCAGGCCCTGCGAATATATAAGCATGCGCCCATTTACCCGAGGCAAAGGCCCTTTGCAAAATATCTACTGCTTTGTCCTGACAAAAAATTTCTTTAATTGACATATGAAATCTGTGGCTAAAATCCTTTAACTACGTCTATAACCTTTTTATGCACCGTTTCAATATCAGCGGCCGCATCGACTACTAAAAAGTGTTCCTGCTGTTTGGCCAATTCTAAAAATCCCTCGCGGACCCTGTGATGGTAGCTGTCACCCTTTTGCTCCATCCTGTCAAGCTGGCTTTTCAAACGCCCTGAAGC
>CAZIAN010000703.1:0-2547 GCA_964537355.1 uncultured Pirellulales bacterium
GAAATGTTCAGTAAATCACTATACACCGGCAGTTCGCCGTACAAGGGTTTATCGGAGTGCAAATCGGGATATTGTATCACCTCCTTGAAAGGTTCATCTTTGGGCCAGGCGTATATCCCTCCGGCAAAGTTCATTCGGTTTTGCTCCGGCACCTTGAACGCGGAAATTTCCTTCATGTTGATTACGAATTGACCGGCTTGTTCGTCAATCTTTTTCCTGCAACCAGATGCAATTACTACCAGCAGAAGGCATAACAGCATAAGACTGCAGGTGGTTAAGAGTTTCGAAGAAATTGTTTTTTCTCTCACAACAAGTTCCTTCCGCCAAAAAAGCTCGAATCAGGTTAATCCTTATAAATAACGATTTGCATTGTTGCGGTTACTTTTCCGTAAAGCTCCAGCGTATCGTATTGAACCTGAACGTTGAAGGTCTCTTTGCCGCCGTTTAGTTGAAGGTTGTTTGGTACTCGCCACGAGTATCCGCAGGTGCCGCTTCAGCCAAAGGGCATAACACCCTCGGCGACCTTTTGGCCGTTGGCACGAGTGATAAGCACCTTCGGTTCGATTGACTTATTTACTTCAACTGTGTGTTGTTGCCCATCGGAGGTTGTGTATTGTCTTTGATCTTTTTGCGTAGTATCGTAAATGCGTCGAATCATAATATCCATTGTTGGGTCAACCAGAACGGCTTCAACTTTTAATTCATGACCCAATCTGATACGTTGGTCTTTGTCTGGCTTGGCGATAAACACCTGGGGTTTAACAGAAAAGTCAAGAAGGTATGGCTGGTTTTGGAGGATTTTAATACCATAAAAGGACTTGTGGCTTCGATAAACTTGATTTTGGCTATTTAAATGATAGTAGTTGTCCGAAATAGCTACTTGAACCTTACCGATTGTCACTTGTAGATAGACAGGGGTGTAATCGCCAACAGGTAATTGACACGACCTCACTGGTGCCGGCCAGCCTTTATCCAGTTCTCCGCCGACAGCTATGGAGAAGGCATTTCTGGAGCGCAGCGAACCCTGTATTCCTATTTCCTGGATATTACGTCCACCGGCGTGCACTTCGAAAGTGCCAAAATCGCCTTCATAAGGGCTAACGAGCAATTTGCCGCCGTCTGGTGTTTTATTGAAAGAATAATATTTCTCCCCTATCAAGTGCATAGATTTTAACTGTTCAGCACCAATCCAGCGGGGATAATTCTGTGGATTGTTTTTTGGTATCAGACAAAAATCTGTCCCGCGATATGGGGCTAGGAAAACATCATAATCGATTCCGTCAATTTTGATTTGGCTTCTGCGTACTATTCCCGAGCGACTTAGTAGGCGCGGCCGTGACGGGCCTGAAAAGTCCCCATCGGATACTGAGACATGCTCAAGTTCAAAGATCATTCCATCCAACGGCTCTTCTCTGACAACCTCTTTAGTATTTTTCTTACTGGCAACCTCTTCGGGCTGTTTTTCGCTATTGAATTCCCGTTTTTTTTCCTTGCAGCCGGATACAATTAGCATCAATGAAAGACATAACATTACAAGAGTGCCGGCGTTCAGGGATCTGAAAGAAATCCTTTTTTCTTGCATACCAAGCTCCTTCCGCAAAAAAGCCCGAATCATGTCAGTTTAACCTCGTTGAGATGCTACAGACATCTATTATCATATAAGACGGCTCAAAAAGTCAAATGTTACACACAAAATTCATCAATTTTCTTGAAATATTCTTTTACATTGTGTTTCGACCTTGATTTCACAGCATTCATAGCGATTTTAAGGCCGGTGAAATATTCAGGAAATAAATCACACTCTGGGTGGTTTTTAAAAATCCGACTTGATTTGAGAAATTTTAACGACTATAATCAAGCGCGCAATTCGTCAAATTTATTAAAAGATTGTTGCAATGATTAAATACACTGAGGATAACGTAACTAACGAAAAATTATTCGCAGGCTTAAGAGACAGTTTATGCTCGATAAGTTATCAGGCAGGTTTATGCATGTCCAAACCACAACCAGAGTCTTGATGGTGATATTCACTATTATTTTTACTCTGGCTATCTTTGTTCCTCTGCAAGGTCAATCCCAACAAAACTCTACGTTAGCTACTAGTGCAGTTCCGGACGCCAATTCGGCCGGCCTAAAATCTGCGGTTGTTAATGAAGCAGCGACGACAGACGCCACCGAACAAATCACTTTAAAAAAACTCCAGGAGGGGAAGAAGCAAATAAGCGAATCGCAGGAGTTGAGCGAAGAGGTCAAGGCGAAAATTGCAGAGGTTTATGACAAAGCAATCGCTCAATTAGAATCTGCCGCCGAATTCGAAGGAAAAGGACAACAATACAGTCAGGCCCGAAAAGATGTTCCTGGCAATTTGGTAAAGTTTAAAGAACTTCTGGCCGGGCTGGCTGGTGCTGCCGCGCCGCAAGCCGGGCCTGAGACCACGCTGACGCAGGCCGAGCAAAGCCTCGTAACGGCAAGGCTAAACCTTGAGGAAGCCAAGAAAAATGTAACCAATTTGGAAAACGAGCCGAAACGAAGGGCTGATCGAAAGAC
>CAZIAN010000704.1:0-2547 GCA_964537355.1 uncultured Pirellulales bacterium
TTCCGGGAAGATATATATTGATGATATTCGACTGTACGCACCGGTACCAGAATTGACATATTAGTAGTCCAAGAGCAACCAAAGCGTCTTCATTTTGTCTTTTTGGAAGATTATTGAGACCTTTCTTGTCTCATTTATGTGAACGACATACAATTCCTTATAAAGAAGATGATTATTTTAGCAAGCAAAGCAATGGGACATGATGTTGGTTATGTTGTCTGGACTTCTCCGGATTATTCCGAAACAGTAAATGAACGCTATCCAGTCATCTTCTTCCTTCATGGAGCGGAGGGAAATGAAACATCCGATGCCGGTGGTTTTTCAAGTTGAGTTGTAAAAGAAATTGCCGATGCTTTGCTGCCTCCCGTATTGTGTGTTTTTCCGAACGGTGGGATGAGCGGTTATCGCGGGAATGTCGAAAAGATGATTATTGAAGAATTAATCACTACTATTGATAGAGATTTCCGCACTATAGCCAAACCAGAATCACGTGCGCTGGCAGGATTCTCAATGGGTGCAACCGGAGCGGTTTACCTTTCTATTATGCATCCTGAACTGTTTTGTGCTGTAGGCAGCATGGGCGGTGGTATCCGGAACAGATCGGGACAGATGATTGCGGCAATCGGGAAGGCCATACCGGCATGGAAAAAAATGAATATGGCTTTTTCCCGGTCAATGGCGACAACGACCGTCCGGATGCATTCAGGGAATTTTCGATGACTTTGGAAGAGAATGAAATTGAAAAAGAAGTTCTGATTCTACCGGACACAAAACACAACCTCGGACTCTATTATGAACGTTCTGTAAGTAAAATGCTGGCATTTTTGGGTAAACATCTAAAGAGATAAGAAGAAAGCGATAACACTAATTAAAACAGTTCAGAGTCTCCTTAAATACTCTGAGCACTGAAAAACAAACTAATTCGGCTATCTATTTTTTCCTGCCCTTGGAAGAGAGTAATCGATTTTCTCTTTCGCATACACCCGTACCAAGTCGATATACATGTCAGAGCCGTTACCAAAACGCTCGAGATCAATTTTCCATCCGCTAATGCCGCCAATAGCATAGTTGATCAAGAAACACGCAGGATAATCTCGTGAACGGCCATTGGTCGGATGTCGGAGTACTTCGATGTTATCAAAGTAATAAACTGTATCCTCCATGCCGATATTGACCCCATAAGTATGGAAGGTGGTTGACCAGTAATTTTTACCTCCCAAATCCATAATTTTCGGCCTGGCCGCCACGCTTTTTTTCCTACTGCCATCGGGATTCTTCTGCCGCCAGAAATGGCTGACGATGGAATAGCCGGGATGATTGGGATTCTTTTTACCAACCCCGCCATAACATTCTACAATATCCAGCTCATCTGAAAGTTCACCTCGGTCAAGATGGGTAATGGTCCAGAAGGCCGGCCAAGTTCCGGGAGCGGATTGAGCGGTAAAGCGGCATTCAAAATAGCTCGGGGGCTTGGCCCAAATACCTTCCCCATTCATGTCCACCGAAGCAATCAAGCCGGTAACTCCATTCTTTTTTCCTTTTGGCTTATGTGCCTTGATCCTCAAATAGGTATCGATCTGCTCAAAGGGATTATCAGGTCCCGAAGGATCGGAAAATCGATATCCGCTGAAATCGCCAAAACGTGGCTTATGGGCATTGTATCGAGCACCAATTCCATCTCGGGAAATAGACGGAGGTCCATCGAAGTCATCCTCAAAGATAAGTTGCAAATCCTTCGCCCCAGGAGGAGGATTCTTGGGAATTCCCTGCTTCCAGTTCACACCTCCATTGTTGTAGAGTTGAAGTTCAAAAATATCCCGCTTCCCATTTCCATTATGGGCATAAATTCGAATATTTGTTGGACCATGAGGAAATTCATCCGCCTGGAAGATAAATTGCCCTTTGCATCCAGGATCGAGTTCCATTTCGGCAACTTTCAAATCATGCCCCCATGGATTCGGATCTTCATCTGTAGGCTGCTGCCAACACATAACCTTAGCCATCTTCATGCCCGGGGCTACAAATTCCACCTGCGTATTGCTTTGGATTTCGGATCGCAATTCCGGGGAAATAACTTGAATTGTCTCTACCCACTCATCTCCCTCGGTGTTCTGACCGTAATTGAATTCGAGATATTCCTTATTCTTTGGCTTCTGCGCTGAAAATGCCTGTACGACTAAGGATAACATGAGTGCAACTGCGAGAATTAAATTATTTTTTAACATACTACTTTCTCCCTCTTGTCTTCCCGCATATAAAGCCTTCACTTTCCAGCAATAACTTGATTAAGCAAAATCTGTCAATGTTTACTATATCATGAGATACGAAATCATGCAATTAAGACCATCATCTAAACCGTCAATCTTAGGCGGGACACTGACTGCAAAGCTCGAGTGCTCGTTTCTTGTCGGCCCGAAGCACCGAATCTTGCCTTTGATCTTCTTGCAGTGTTAATGCCTGGATGTCGATGTTATGGCATTTTAAGTGACTGCGGCTGCAACAGGAGTGATAGGAATTCTTCAATCCATCCCAGTTGACCCCTACGGT
>CAZIAN010000705.1:0-2545 GCA_964537355.1 uncultured Pirellulales bacterium
AGTGAGGAAAAGAATAAGCGGATGTTCCTGTTTTTCTGAAGTTTTTGGTTTTTATCGATTATTTTTCCCTCTGATGCGTATAATAAGGTATGGAAATATCGAGAACAGGATATATTTATACAGATTAACACATTATAAATAATAACAGGCATAGCGACAGAAATGGGATACTATGAGATCGTGGTTTATGGTTTAGCAATTTTGATTGTTGCTGTAATCATATTGGCTGAAATCGTTCATGCATATAGGTCGAAATCAGTAAGGACTCTATATAACAGATACACTCTTGCTCTCATTCTGTCTATTCTGCTTTTCGTTTATCGGCTGACTAGTAAGCGATTTATGCCAGAACTTCCTGCCCTGCTGATTTTTTTTGATTACTTAATAATAGATTATATATCGCTGATTCTTTTAAATATTTATGTTTGGTTTAGAGGTGGTCTCTTAGTGGGGGCCCTTTTCGGAAAACGCCATTCCTTTGAAACTAAAATGCCCTATGCAGAACGAAAAAAGATGTGCCGGTTCTGTATATGGACTCTGGGGGTATACTTCATTATAACCCGGGCAGGTGCGATTATTGTTATATGGCCTATTGATGTTTTTGGAAATTAATATGTCGTAATAGAGGGGACAGTTGGTCTGTTGAAAAAGTCCCCTGAATAGAAAGGATATCATGAAAAAACGAGATAAAGAGGTTGTTGGAATGATCGTTCTTATGGTTAAAGATATTATTGTAATAATTGTTTTTATGGTTATTGCTTTTATTTTTCTTTTCTGCGGCTCTTTAGCGTTGGATTCAGGAGAGGAAGGCAAGGCCATTGTATTGATCATGTGCTCTTTGTATGTGGCAATGTACATACATGCCGGAATGATTGCTTCATTAATTAAGGGACGTAAAGAAAGAATTGAGCAACAGCGGGATCGCTGGAAAAGTCCCTTGAAACAGAAAGGATATTATGAAAAAGCAGGCCAAAAATATGGTTAAAAATCTGACTCTTTTTGCCGGTTCCGTAAGTATGCTTGTTTGTGGTGTTTTGTGGAAAGAAATGGACATTGAAGGCAGTTGTATTTTCTTAATCATGTGCTCTTTATATATGGCAATGTGGGTACATGCCGGAATAGTGAGCGACAGAATTAATGCGAAATTAGATGAAATAAAGGACGAAATTGTCAAAAGCGGGGCTGTTGAAAAAACCGTTAAATAAATAACATAAAGGAGAGCTATCTATTGTTGCACTCGGGCATGATTGCTACCCCATTCGCTTTTTGATATTTACCATTTCCGCTTCTGAGAGTATAATCTGTAAAAAGGCGATTACAGAAGACATGGAAACAAAGGCGAGCGAAAAGAATGAAGAAAAAATAAGAGACTTTCCTTAATATGAGCAGGCGAAAATTATATATAATTTTAATTGGATTAACTCTTCTGGTGCTATTATCTTTTTTGACAATCAAAGGTATTAGATTCTATCAGTGGACGCAATCACTTGTAGAAAAAGCACATGAACGAGAATTATCTGTTGAAGAGATTAGACCTGCTTTTGTTCGTGTAACAAAACGCGAATTGCCTGATAAAGCAGATAATCTTCGCGCGATTTTCGAGGATAGCAGGGAACCGAGTATTTTCGTGAGATTCGAGACGGATCCTGAAGGTATAGAATATATTTTACAGAATTTTGGTGGGGAACGCGTCAATTCTGAAACTCTTAATAAAGATGATTGGAGATTGCGTGAGCATTCAGGCTTGGGATTCTTTACAAAGCTTTCTTTCTGGCAGCATGAGTTAGGTATTAGCCTGTTCGATGCTAATGACGTTGAATCATGTCATGTACTTGAGTATAGCGGATATCGAGGATACAAGATATTAATAGATGATCAGGAAAACACTGTATATATATTTGCATACCATCGCTAACCAAAATGTAAGCTATCATAGCTTTTAATATTATAAAAATATACAAATCGCCTCTTCAGACCAGCCTCCTTCGCTTTTTGATATCGTTCATCACGCCGGGGAGTATCTCTGGATCTATCGGCTTAGGTACTATGCATTTGCTTTCATTTCCGCTACGATTTGTCGTGTCTGTGTAGATTGGTTCTGGTGTGCCTGTTTGAAAGCTGAGGCTGAAGAGCCGTTCTGTTTTTTGAAAAGCTCGTTGCCGGTGATAATTTCCTTTAAGGCTTTTGATTTTGTTTTGGCCTGTCTTAAGAATCCGACGGCTCTTGTACCGTAAACTCCGCCCAGCAACGCACAGATACCAATACCTAATTCCAGCATAGAGTCGGCCACTTCCCACGCATCCGGCCGGGCTGCTCCCTGCTGCAATGCCGTATTGGCAAGCTGGAAGCTCGATTCGGCCAGAACATCTTCGGCGGTCTCAGACGGTGGGAATTCTTTCGGCAGACCAAAATAAGAGCTGAACGCCCGGCTCTGCAATTCACTTAGCTGTGTCAGTGCCTGCAATTGTTCCGAGGTGTTTTCATCCTCTGCTGTATCAGCGGCGATCATAGTTGTACGATTATGCAGCCAGGCATTCTGCTTCTG
>CAZIAN010000706.1:0-2539 GCA_964537355.1 uncultured Pirellulales bacterium
GCTTGGCCCGGGAATATCCGGACACGAATGCGAACCGGGGAATATTGGTTGTTCCAATCAATGAACAGTACGCTAGGCATGTTCGGGGCTCAGGTAATCCCCGCACGCTTATAATTCTGCTGAGCATTGAGGTTTCTGTGTTGCTGATCGCCTGCCTGCACGTAGCAAGTTTGTTGATAGCTCGGTCTGCCACACGTGAAAAAGAGATCGCCGTCCGGGCGGCCCTGGGTGCTCAGCGTCTTCGTCTGGCTCGGCAGTTGCTCACCGAAAGCGTCCTCTTAGCCATACTGGGTGGTCTGGTCGGCTTTCTGCTGGCATATTGGGTTCTCGGCATACTCTCGAACCTGAGAGGCCGGTCGATCCCCTGGCACTTGGGAGCCCAATTTGGACGGCTGATCCCCTGGTTCGTCGATGTCCGTATGGATGGGCGATCGCTTATCTACATAATGGCCGTCTCACTGTTGACCTGCGCCCTCTTTGGGCTGCTGCCTGCCATCGGGGCTTCCAAGGTCAACTTAAGCCGGTCACTCTCGGCGGGCAGGACGCCGAGCCGTGGACCTCGCTTCCATAACCTGCGGGCTTTTCTTGTGGTCTGCGACATCGCTATCGCCTTTGTACTGCTTACCGGTGCCGGCCTGATGATCAACAGCTTTGTGCACATCCTTAATATCGATCCCAGGTTCAATCCGGAAAATGTCCTGAGTGTTGAAATTGAGTTGGATTATAAGACTCCTCCTTATTCCGAGCCCAGCCGGCGATTGGCATTCTTTCGTGATGCCGTCCAGCGAATCAAGAACTCCCCTGGAGCCGAGTACGTCACAGCCGCCGGTGCATCTCCTGTTACTGGTAGCTACAGCACCAATACCTTCAGGATTGAAGGACGCACGCCGGACGACCGACCCGCAGACATCCCGCGTACGAAGATTCTGGGCGATTACTTTCAGACGCTGCAGATACCTTTATTGCGTGGAAGATTCTTTACGGAACATGAAACGGCGACGTCTGCGCCGGTGGTCATCATCAACGAGTCGATGGCGCGAAGATTCTGGTCGGAAGAGAATCCTATCGGTAAACACATCACACGAGTCACACGTGACGGGCCTGAGCCAATTTCGCGACAAGTAATCGGTGTGGTGGAAAATGTGCAGCATTCCCGATATTCGTCGGACGAGCCGGAACTCTACCTTCCCGGCTGTGACCAGTACATGAACCTCATGGCCCGCACGCGTTACTACTCCGTAGGCTTGGCGGCAGCTCTGCGCAGGGAACTTACGCCAGTCGATGAAGATGTGGTTGTCGGCAACGTCACTCTTATGGAAGACGATATCTCTGATCTGTATTCATCGGAACGCTTCAGCACACTTTTTCTGGGAGCTTTTGCGGTATTGGCCCTCTTTCTGGCCAGCATCGGTGTTTACGGCACCTCAGCTTACACTGTCACACGACGCACGCATGAGATTGGTATCCGAATGGCCCTAGGTGCGCGGAGCGGTGATGTGCTGAAATCGATCTTGCAACAGGGATTCAAACTCACACTAATCGGGCTGGCCATCGGTATGGTCGGTGCATTTGCCGCAACGCGGATTATCCGCAGTCTTCTGCACGACGTCAGTCCAACCGACCCACTGACATTCGTCTGTGTGTCGCTGCTTCTGGCTGGCGTGGTAATGCTGGCCAGCTATATCCCTGCACGCCGGGCGGCAAGGATTGATCCGATGGAGGCACTTAGATATGAATGATCGCATGAAATCCATGAAGGTATTGAAATGTGAATGAGGAATCAAAAAATGATACCGAAGAAACGATGTAAACTCTGGATGGAACAAGGTTCGCATAGGAGACTTGTTTGCCATTGGGCGGTAATAGTCTTGGTCTCATGGGTCATGACGGGTTGTCCCGCTCCGACTTTGAAAGAGGATCCTAAAATCATGGCACTGACGGCAGGACTTGATACGATCGATACCATCAAGTTAGCGGACCTCTCAGATTCACCACCGGTTTTGGTTGAGCAGGCTACTGCCGAAGTCACCGAGCAAATCACCGAGCCCAATGAATCGATCCCGGTAGTTGAGTTAACACTCGAAAATGTCCGTACAGCGACCCTGGCAAATAATCTTGACCTCAAGATCGATCTGATCGATCCGGCCATTGCTCAGCGAACTGTTGACATCGAACGCGCCAAGTTCGAGGCCGTCTTCTATGGCTCGGCAGAATACAACACATCAGAAACAGATACTGGAACTTCTTCGACAAGCAATTCCTATGAGACAGGCATAGAGGCCCCTCTGTATACCGGCGGCTCAATCTCGGTGGGCATGCCTTTCGGGGAATCGGACTCCGACACTACTGATGGTGTGGCCGATGCGGCGGTTAGTGTATCATACATCCAGTCTTTGCTTAGAGGGGGCGGGGAGCGTATTAATACCCATTCGATTCGCATCGCTGGTTACGAGAAATACGCCGTAGATACCCAAACTAAACAAGCTGCTATTTACTTCCTGTCGGCTGCCGAGATTACCTACTGGCGTCTCTATATGGC
>CAZIAN010000707.1:0-2537 GCA_964537355.1 uncultured Pirellulales bacterium
CACTATTTCGCATGGGTTGATGACCCGAGCAGCATACTGAGCAACGACGGATTAAAGCAGGCCATAGATAAAGCCAGCGAGCTGGAAGTCAAAGAAGAACTGGAACATGCGCTTGCCTGGAGCGAACGAGTCAACTGGGCCATCGAAGAAACCGTAAAGGATATGCCGCCATTTCCGTTTGTGCGTGAGAGTCTTGAGAAAATCCAGCGGGTGGCGGACGCTATCGTCGTATCGGGGACACCATGTGAGGCGCTTGGGCGTGAGTGGGAAGAACATGACATTGCCAAATATGTAGAAATTATTGCGGGCCAGGAAATGGGGGGGAAGGCCCAGCACCTTGATTATGCCACAAAAGGAAAGTATGAAAAGAACCATGTTCTGATGATCGGTGATGCGCCCGGTGACATGAAGGCGGCAAAGGCAAACGATGCTCTTTTTTATCCAATCAATCCGGGCGATGAGATCGAATCGTGGAAGAGGTTCCATGATGAGGCATTTGACAAATTTTCGAACGGCGAATATGCCGGCGAATATGAGGAACAAGTAATTGCAGAATTCGATACATATCTGCCCGAACTGCCCCCGTGGGAAAGATAAGGAGTAAATGAAGTGAAAGCCCTCGTTTTAAGGTCACCTGAACAGATTGAAATAATGGATGTTCCGAGGCCGGAGCTTTCAGCCGGACAGGTACTCATCAAAGTCTCTAAATGCGGTATCTGCGGCAGTGACGTTCGTTACTTCCACGGTGAGAATCCGTGGGCCAAGCAGACACTTGGCCGGCATGTAGATAATCCGCCGAATATCATCCTCGGTCATGAGCTTACGGGGATTGTCCACGAGGTCTTCGATAAATCCGATGACCATCTTCTGGGCAAGCATGTCGGCATTAATACCTTTATTACCTGCGGGCGGTGCGGCTTCTGTCGAAACGGGCAGGAAAATCTATGTGACCATACAAAACACCTCGGCCATGGACAAGGGTGGGGTGAAATGGCTTTTTATCCCGGCGGTATGGCGGAGTTTTGCCCTGCTTTCGCAAGTCAGATTTATGAACTGCCTGAGAACGTTACTGATGACCAGGCTACTTTCTTCGACCCTCTGATTGCAGCCATTCACGCGGTTGATGTGGGCGGGCCAAAACCATTAGATAAGGTTGCCATTACCGGCGCCGGTCCGATAGGCCTGCTGATAGGCCAGTTTGCCAAGGTTTACGGGGCGAGCCATACCTTTATTACCGACATTGCCGCGGAGAATATTGCTATCGCTGAAAAAGTCGGAGTCGATTATCCTTTGAATCTGAGTGATAGCTCGAAGAGTTTATACGAGCTTGTTATGGAAAAAACGAATTCGTTAGGCGTTAATGTAGCCTTTAACACGGTCGGTACATCGGATAGTATTCTCGAATCGCTAAAAATGCTCAAAAAAGGTGGTACGCTGGTCATGATGGCAACGAAGGAAGATGAGCTTAACATTCCATCGCTGCTGCTCAGCGGAGAACGGACGATAAGGACATCCTCGAACGCTATGTACACAGACTTTCCACGGGTTATCGAATTAGTATCAACCGGACAGGTAAAAGTGGACCCGTTAATTACGCACCGATTCAATTTGTCCGATGGTCTGATGGCCTTTGAGGCGGCGTGCAATAAGAGCAAAACCGGAGCGGTGAAGGTGATTATCAATTGCCAGTTATGAATACATTAATCAGCGAAATCAATAAAGCCCAGGTCGAGCCCGGCGGCCTCAAAATCTGGTGGACAGGGCAGGAGGGATTTGTCTTTAAGTCGCGCGGGCAAATTATATATATCGACCCTTACCTGAGCACTTATGCTGAGACAATAACCAGAGGCAAACCCAACGAGCATGTTCGTATCAAGCCGGCACCGATGAAGCCCGAAGACGTCAAACACGCCGATATTGTGCTGTGCAGTCACGACCACGCCGACCATATCGACCCTGAGGGCATTCCAATTATTGCCGCTGCGTCACCTCGTGCTCAGTTTGTCGTGCCGGAATGTGCGCGGGAGACAATGCGGGGTTTCGGAATCGAAGAGGAGCGAATTCATACGATGAAAGGTGACGATGAGCTTTGCCTTGGGGAAATACAAATTTACGCCATACCGGCCAAGCATGAGGAATTCGATAAACATCCCCAGAAGGGTTATCCCTATCTTAGTTATGTAATCAATATTGACGGTGTTACGGTGTTTCACGCTGGGGATACGATTCCATATCCAGGGCAGGTTGAACGTCTTAAACAACACAAAATCGACATAGCTTTTGTGCCCATTAACGGCAGGGACGAGATCAGACACAAACTTGACCTGGAAGGGAATTTCACCTTCGAGGAGGCTGTCCGATTTGCGATTGATATTAACGCCGGGCTGACAATTCCGATGCATTATGATATGTTTGCTATAAATACCGCTGATATAAATGACTTTCGAAGGACAGTCGATAAGCACAATCTTCGTTATAAGATAATGGATCATGGCGGTTCTTTTGGTTTTCTCATGGAGGTACAAGATGGAACTCAA
>CAZIAN010000708.1:0-1674 GCA_964537355.1 uncultured Pirellulales bacterium
CAAAGCCAAACAAAGCCAATTTTTAGTCTTTAAATCTGTGGTCTGTAGTCTTGAGTCTGCGGTCTTCAGTCTCAAACCCGATATTCTCCTTGACATCATACTGATAAACCGCTACAATGTCTTAATTAAACAACATTTATAACAATGAGGTAAAATATGCAGCTTAAGTTGAATTTTCTCGGCGCAGCTCAGAACGTTACAGGCTCCCGCCACTTATTACAGGCCAATGGCACGAAGATTCTCGTGGATTGCGGCCTCTATCAGGAACGGCATTTCAAAGCGAGAAACTGGGAACCATTTGAAGTCCCGCCGAGCAGTATAAACGCCGTCCTCTTAACCCATGCCCACCTGGACCATTGCGGCCTGCTGCCTAAGCTCGTCAAAGAAGGATTCAAGGGCAAAATATATGGCACTTCCGCAACAGGAGAGATTGCACAAATAATTTTACTGGATTCAGCCAAAATACAGGAAGAAGATGCCGAATACAAGCTTAAAAGACACCAGAGAGAAGGCAGAAAAGGTCCTTTCCCTGAAAAACCGCTCTATACTATCGAAGATGTAGAAGTCTGCTGTCCGCTTTTTTCACCGGTGAAATACAAACAATCCATACATCTTGCTGATGGCCTTGAAGCAACTTTTTTCGATGCCGGCCATGTTCTCGGCTCCTCCATAATTCAGATTAAGGCACAAGCAAACGGCCAGGAAAGAACTATCTTGTTCTCCGGGGACATGGGCAGGCCGGACAGGCCTATTGTTCAGAACGCTACTTCTTTTGAGCAGGCCGACTACGTACTCATCGAATCGACTTATGGCGATAGAATCCACGAGGCAAAAGAAGATACCAAGAAAAAGATTGCTGATGTTATCAACTCAACAAGGCCCGGCGGCAATATTGTAATACCAAGTTTTGCACTCGAACGGTCGCAGGAGCTTCTATATTATATTAATGAGCTAATGCTCGAAAATGCAATCCCGCGTCTGAAGGTTTTCTTAGACAGCCCGATGGCTTCAAGAATCACAAAAGTCTTCCAGCATCACAGAGAGCTTTTCGATGAAGAAATGTCCGACCATGTCCGTCATAATGAATCTCCTTTCAAATTCCCTGAATTAAAAATAACCGGAACTTCCGACGAATCGAAAAGAATCAACCATATTAAGGAATCGGTCATTATTATTGCAGGCTCCGGAATGTGTACTGGTGGAAGAATCAAACACCATCTGGTTAATAATATCACAAACCCCATAAACACTATAATGTTTGTCGGATATCAGGCCGAAGGTACACTCGGGCGACTGATTATAAACGGCAAAAAGGAAATAAGAATACACGGCCAGAATCATCTGGTAAAAGCAAGAATTACTCGGATAAACGGATTTTCAGCTCATGCAGACAGGAATGAACTCTTTACCTGGTTAAGCAAGCTTAAGAAACCGCCCCGCAAAGTTTTCGTCGTACACGGTGAAACAAAAAGCGCACACCAATTCGCCGATTACATCAGGGAAAAAACAGGCTGGCAGGTAGTTGTTCCGGCCTACAAGGATGAGATTGCTCTTGACTAATCAGCTCGAAGCTTACGCAGAATGTCCCAGTATGCCCCCCGCCGGCCATTCTTGATTGCTTCGGTCAGTTCCAGGTTATCATTATAATTGTGGTCCTTCGATTGACCACTTTCT
>CAZIAN010000708.1:1684-2536 GCA_964537355.1 uncultured Pirellulales bacterium
GAGACTTATTGCCGGCTCAAAGAATCTTTTATCACCGGCAATGAAATCTTTAACGAGCCTTGCCGGCTGCTCGCCCAAAGCCTGAGATATATAGAAGGTCGGCTGGAAAAGATCGACGGGCCCCGAATACTTTCGATGGATATTAGGATTAGTCTCAGCCGGGCCTTCGTTCGCCATAATATTGGCCATTGGAGTACCGGGATAAACTCTGATACCGAGCGATGCACCGGCACAATCAGGACTAATCTGTTTAATAAAATCGATTGTCTGTGAAACCGTTTCCGGCGTTTCCCCAGGCCCGCCGAGCAGCAAATCTATCATAACATTTATATTATTATCACGGCACCAACGCACTGCTATGGCAAGGTCATCTTTATTGTGAGGCTGACGATAAGTCTTCAGCATCGAAGGGCTCGCGGAATCACCCGTAAAGTTAATACCTATACAGCCGGCTTTTCTCATAGCTTTAGCAAGTTCAGCATCAAACGGTATTACTGCCATATATGTGTACCAACTCAGGCTTTTGCCAATCGAGCGCCGAATAAACTCTTCGCAGACTGCATACGCGTGCTTTCGAGGAATGTTAAATTCAGCGTCGCACAAGTGCAATACTTCGACTCCCTGGGCTATGAGGGACTGGGCTTCATCAGCAACTTCTGAAGGTTCCCGGAGTCTGATCGCTGCACCCTTGGACAAATGGTCGGCGCAATAAATACATCCGCGGTTACAGCCGCGCTTGGTCTCAAGACCACATTGCCCCCCCTTCTCGAAATAAGTCAGATTATCGATTTGGTCGCGATTTGTCGGTAAAGAAAGTGGATTAGGCCAGCTTGGCCGATTGCTGTAAATCTC
>CAZIAN010000709.1:0-2532 GCA_964537355.1 uncultured Pirellulales bacterium
GCAATTTGAACAAATATTACCTGGCATGGGCAAAATTCCCTTTGTGGAACATTGAGGACATTCGATCAGTTCATTTCTTTATCTATTACCACTAGGTGTTATACTCTGTATCGAAAATTGATCAATCTACGACAGAATATCAAAAAGGGGCCTATGTTAATCTTTTAACATAGACCCAGAATTCACAAATCAATTGCAGTATCAGTAACTTTTTAACAGTCAATCCCTGCTTACGGCGCTGGAGGATGCAAACGAATATCGTCGAAGTACATCATACCTGTACCGCCGGTAACCGATCTAAGACCAAGAGTAATCGAACTTACATTGGAAAGATTCACACCCTGGTCGGCAAAGGCCTGTAAGCTGATATTCCACTGCGTCCAGCCTCCTTCCTGTGCTGCATTAGCATTAGCATTGTCGACTGAAGTGCTGCCGTTCAGAGCAACATACATCGCCTCGGCAGCATTCGATGCACTGCCTCTGTACCAAATCGTCAGTGTATCTACGCCTTTCACAGTCCAGTCACGATTGGAAGTCAACGTCAATGTTGCCTCGGATTTGCCGACAGCATTGTCATAAGCAAACGGCATCGACTGATTGCCGCTATGAACAATAGACTGTTCTGCAAATGGAGGATCAAAATTACCGACAACAGAGCCGTTTGTAGCCGGATTATCGAAACCATCAATCCATGCAAGATATATCCTGTTGCTCCCCGGCTCACCTTCATCAAGGTCATTGTAGCTCTCCATGTCATCAATGATCAGGAAGTTGGCTGTCGTAAAGCTCCAGAGTGGACCTGTCCACGGACTATCTGCATTGGCATTATTGGCCTCATCAATCCGCCAGTAGTAAGTAGTATTCCACTCAAGCAGTCCGGGTTCATAGCTCTCGGAACCGAAGTTTCCACTGCCTTTTAGCTCCAGAGATGCTGTATCGGCGCCGAAATAAACTTGATGTGTATCAGCATTGACTCCGTGCGCCCATGTAAGAAGCGGCGTCTGCGATACATCTACAGCACCATTAGCCGGATTCGGACCTCCCACGGCACCTTCAGTTGTAAAACTCCAGACATTACCTTTATGCGTTTCGACAATATCGAACTCATCGACCCGCCAGTAGTAAGTCTTGGCAAATTTAAGTGTACCGGGGGTATAGGTCATTGTGCCCTGGGCAGAACCGCCGATTGCATTGTCCACTTCGTCAAAAGTTTCGCCGAAGTAAACCGTGTGCAGTTTCGCTCCATAACCTCCTGTCCAGCTAAGCTCTACATCAGGGTCAACAGAATCGCCGCCATTAGCCGGAAAGGGAAAGTATGCTGTCTTGGGAGGAACACTGAAATTCCAGACGACACCTTTATATACCGTACCTTCAGCATTGATTGCATCAACACGCCAGTAATAAGTGGAACCCGGAACAAGACCGTCAGGAACAGCAAATCCCGGAAAACCTACAACCATAAAATTTGTGGCCTGGTTGCCTTGGAACACACTTTCGGCGCCGGCATTTACGTCCTCAAAATTATCGCCGAAATACACATCGCTTGAAACAGCAGTTGGTCCGGGTATCCAGCTAATATTCGCCCATGTATCCTTATGCATGGAACCATTGGATGGTTTTGGGCCCCCTGCTCTGTTACCGGCCACAAGCTGGGCTGTACCCCAAAAGCTTGGAGTATTCCAGCCTGCACCCTCCGTCGAGTGCCAGGCAATCTGTGTGTCTCGACCCCCGCCGTCATCATCATCATTATAAAACATATCGATGCCGATCAAATCACCTGCCACCGGAGGTTCGGCTATTATGCTCGTCCAAGGAATCCTCACTTCGTAAATATATCCGCTGCCGGTTGTCACAATGGCATATTCAAATCCCACTAAACTGGGTTCTCCATTGTGTAATGCACTCGGTGTTTCAATCTCCTCGTTATTCCATCTGACCGTGTATTGGTGGTCATTGTTGTCCACAATTGCCCCTTTGCTGTTGTCTCCATCGATATAGAATTCGACACTGTCATCGTTCCAATCACCATCGTCCATATCCAGAATGTCATCTTTGATAACTACAAGCGCGTATATGTGTTCCCAGTCCCAGAGAACACGCCATTTACCGGAGGCATCCGCCGGTCCGCTCGGGTCACTTCCATTTACAGTAAGCGGCATATCTTGTTCTGTCGCCACCGACCACACATCGTCTATAACCCCGTCGATTACCGGCATGGCCAAATCCGGGCTGCGAATTATTAAGTCAACTTCATCCTGAGCCGCAACCGTACCAACCACACTAAGCACTAAAACAAAGGAAAATAAATAAAGCAATTTTCTACACATAATAATCCTCCTTCAAAAAAATTAAAATCGTGTTCCGGCCACACACCAAAACATATATCTTTTCAATAAGCTTTTCTGTGCGGCTATTTCATGAAACAGCCGCAAGTTCTCAATCACAAATTTTATTCCCGACAGTACAGAAAATTACCGTTTATGGCGCCGGTCGATAAAGACGAATATCATCGAAGTACATCATACCTGTACC
>CAZIAN010000710.1:0-2529 GCA_964537355.1 uncultured Pirellulales bacterium
TCGTGGTGGGTATAGACATTTACAATCTTGAAGCCGAAGCGTACGGTGCAACAGTTAACAGGCCCGCCGGCACCGGCGTTCCCGCTATTGTCAGGCATCCATTTTCCACTTCAAAAGAACTAATGACCCTGGAGCCGTTTAAGCCAAAAACCGATGGTCGTATTCCGATGATAATAGAAACCGCCCGGCGTATTGCTGATGAATGTCCCGAGGCGGATGTCAGAATTCCATTAAGCGGGCCGTTCTCACTGGCAACAAATCTAATGGGATTCGAGAACCTGTTGTGCGAGATTATGACCGGCCCCGACCTGGTTGCCAAGACTCTAAAGCATCTCGTGGCCGGGCAGGTAGAGTTTTGCAAAGAAGTTGTTCGCCGGAGTCTGGATATCGCATTCTTCGAATCGGCGGCAACTCCCCCATTATTGTCGCCTCAGGACTTCAAAAAAATCGAGTTTGACGCCCTCAAAGAAACCATGGAAAAGACGGCGGCGGTTGTCGGCCATCCTGTTCCCTGCATTATGGGTGGTGACACAGCCCCGATTCTTGAGACAATTCTGGAAACAGGAACCGGATACGTTTGTTGTCCTGCCGGGACGGACCAAAAACTGTTTATGGACATAATGCGAGTCCATCCCGATGTGATGGTCAGAATCAATATGGACCCAAGACCAATGAGTTCAAAAAATTTCGGAGATGTCGAAAAGGAAGTTGACAGAATATTCGAACTGGCCAACAATAGAGAAAAAGTTTGCATTGGGACGGGATGTCTGCCGTTTGAAACAGACCCGCAGGCAGTAATAAAAACTAAAGAATATATTCTGTCTAAGAACAAAGGAAGGAATGTTTAATACAGGAGAGTAAACCTATGTCATCAAACGAAACTGAACAAAGCCCGCAGGCTCAGACCCAGCAAGTGATGCACATGAATCCGCGCATCGAAAAGGACCGTCAACTGATAGTGGATGCTCAGCGCACAGGTAAAGGGGCGCTTTTAAAGGTTTATCTGAAATTATCAGGGCCCGGTTGGCTTCAGAGCGGTATCACCCTCGGCGGCGGCTCGCTGTCGTCGAGTTTGTATCTGGGCGTGCTGGTCGGCTTCAGTTTTATGTGGCTTCAGCCGCTGGCGATGATCTTGGGTATTATTATGATGAGCGCCATCGCATATGTAACACTCTCGGCCGGTGAGCGGCCGCTGCATGCGATTAACACCCATGTCAGCCCGGTATTAGGTTGGGGCTGGCTGATTGCCTCGATGATGGCAAATCTTGTATGGTCACTTCCACAGTTTGCCCTGGGAACCGCAGCACTGCGGCAGAACATCCTGCCCGGCCTGCTCGGGCCGGCCGCAATGGCTGAAATACCAAGTAAAATGATCGCCGGTGCAATCTTCCTCGCGTTCTGCCTCACATTTACTTTGACCTATGGTGCCGGCGGCAAGGGTACTAAGGTATTTGAAATCCTGATTAAAACAATCGTCAGTATGATTGTGCTGTGCTTCCTCGGCGTCGTCATCAAGCTCAGCATCGAAGGGAAGATTCGCTGGGGCGAAATTCTCAGCGGCCTGGTCCCCGACTTGAGCCTGTTCGTCAAGCCAACGGACTACATAATGCCTCACATCGAAAAAGTTTCCAGTCAGTTCCAGTCTTTCTGGACTAATATGATTGTAGGCCAGCAGCGTGACGTGATGATAAGCGCCGCAGCAACAGCGGTAGGTATTAATATGACATTCCTATTGCCCTATTCGATGCTGCGAAAGGGCTGGGACAAATATTTCCGCGGCTTGGCGATTTTCGACCTTTCAACGGGTCTTTTCATCCCGTTTATTATAGCAACAGGATGTGTTGTCATCGCTTCGAGCAGCCAGTTTCATGGTCAGCCGGCAGCGGGTTTTGTCGCCGACGAGCCGGGCGGTCAGATAACTGATGAGCCCGCCGGAAACCTCGTCGGCCCCTATAAGGGAATTCTTGCAAGCAGACTCAAACACGAAATAGGAGCAGAGGAATTCGCCAAACTCACCCCGGAACAGGTGCAGGAAAAGTCGCAGGCTCTGCCCTGGGCAGACAAAAGAATGGCCGCTATCCTCGTCAAGCGCGACGCTTCCAACCTGGCCGACACGCTTACTCCGCTTACAGGCCCTGTTATAGCCCAGTATGTATTTGGCTTAGGTGTTATTGGAATGGCAATGAGTGCGGCGACAATGCTGATGACCATCAATGGCCTTTGCCTCTGCGAGCTTTTGGGAAGGCCCCCAAGAGGCTGGACCCAGAGATTAGGAAGCCTTATGGTATCGGTCGGGGCGCTCGGGCCGTTCTTCTGGAAAGACGCCGCACCATATCTGGCGGTACCGACGTCGGTCTTTGCAATGGTTCTGTTGCCTATCGCATATTTCGCTTTCTTCCTGCTAATGAACCAGAAGAGTTTCCTCGGCGAAAATATGCCCATCGGGGCCAAACGCATCCTCTGGAATATCCTTATGGCGCTGGCATCCGGTGCGGCCGCATTCGGAAGCGTCTGGAGTCTCTGGTCGAA
>CAZIAN010000711.1:0-2523 GCA_964537355.1 uncultured Pirellulales bacterium
ATGAAAAGATTGCCTGCTTGTTGACAGGTGTGTATGATGGAACTGATTCATGGTGTCAACCTGTCAAAGTATGTCCACCTTATTAAAAAAGAGGCTGACATGTCACTTTGGTGCACATTTCTACACTAAAAAACACCCTGATTTTCAGGTGACATTATGATGCCATTTTGTCACCACAAATCTTAATTTTGCCTATATCAAGTCCGAATAAATATCAATTTTTTGCAGAAATATAAATACTTTTTGACAATTTTAGTTGTGATATCGGATTGGACTAAACCGCTTCTCGGTAGTGTTGCCCTTGATCTAATTTGTAATTAGTAAGCTTTGACTTTATTTATTGCTCCCGACGTTTTCTGTCCTATGCTCCTTCTGAAGTACTCCAAGGGTGGGTACAGAGAATGACAGTTCCAATGAAGGAGTATAACAATGGAAGATATCAGACAGCGAATGATCGGAGACATGAAGCTAAGGGGACTGACACCGAGCACTCAGGCAACATATCTGGAGGCCGTACAAGTCCTGGCCAGGCATTGCAACAGCCGGCTCGATGAAATCACTCAAGGACAGGTCAGGGATTTTTTACTCTACCAGATTGATTCAAAGGGATACGCCAAAAGTACATACAAGGTCTATCTGTCCGCTATCAAGTTTCTGTATCTAAATACACTTGACCGACAGTGGCGTTTCCTGCCGCTGGCACGCGTAAACCCTGATAGGAAGCTTCCGATCGTACTGAGCCGGGATGAAGTATGGAGCTTACTGGATCTGGTCCGCCAAGACAAACCACGCATGAGTCTTACATTAATGTACACATGCGGTCTGATATACGCAAGAACGTAAACTGCCATACTCTGCGGCATTCGTACGCTACTCATCTTGTTGAGGCCGGTATTCATCTACGTATGATTCAGTCGCTGCTGGGTCACAAGAGTCTTAGCTCTACATTTATCTATATACATTTGTCCCAGAGTACCAGGCTGGACGTCCAGACAAAAATCAACAGGCTCATGAGACGTGATTGAACACCGTGATTGAAGCTGCCGACGTCTTACGGCGATTCAGAATCTTGGAAAGCTGCTGCGTTATGGCAACAACGGCAGGTTGAACGGTTGTTTGACAGCAATAAAAGGTGTTTTCAGCACTGTTGGCAGGCTCTTATTGGAGCTATTAACGGCTGGTATGCCTTATGTGAGCGAATATTAAATCATCAAAAAGCAAATCCGGTTTAATCTGGTAAAATATATATCAAAACAACTTTGCGCAACACGCCCATATGTCAGGAAGGTGTATACGATGCTGTTTTAATCACAAAACGTAGATTTTGCGTGAACGTATTCAATAACCCATTTGTCTGTCACAAATAGGTGTAACAACTGAATATCTATTAGGAAATGTTCACGAAAGAGATTGAATCAAACCGAAAATAGAAGTATTATTACTGCAAAAGGCTCTGTGCCGTTGTTGATTAAAAAGCAATGGAGAAATATCAATTCATTAAGGCTTGGACTTTTTAGTTGTAAAGGAGCGGGAATGTATAAAAGTAAAACTGCAATCAAATCATATTTCGTCTTTTCAATGTTTTTTATTTTATTATTTGTTGTCGATAATATCGTACAGGCTGCTCCTTTTGAATGTTTTGCAGTAAGTGATTTAGTGAGGGTTTTTGAAGATGGCTACAATTGTCCCGAACCACAAAAGTCGCTTGAGATATTCGGTATAAGAAATGAATATGTTTCGGCACAATGTGTTATTAAAGCTAACCAGGATTTACAAAATGTTACGGTCTCAGTGAGCCCTCTAAAAAATATTGCACTTTCAACTTCTATACCTGCCAATGCGATTGAATGGAACTTCGTTGGCTCTATATTTATTGAGAAAAACACCCCGAAATACAGAAAAACCGATTTAATTCGTGCTGCTCCCGCGCAATTCCCCGATTATCTGTCTGAGGATCGTGAAGTTTTTTTGAAGAAAGATAATTACAAGGCGGTCTATTTGACAATAAAAATTCCTCGAAATGCCGAGGCCGGAGATTACAAGGGGGCCGTGAATATAAAAACGGATGAAGCAGACATATCTTTACCTTTAAGCCTGATGGTATATCCCTTAACGCTGCCTGATGAGCGGCATCTAATGGTAACTGAGTGGTTTTCGACGGGTAATTTCAAAAAATTTCATGATATTGATGCCTCGGATTCGGAACGATTCTATGAGATGCTCAGTGTATATGCGGAAAATATGGCGGAACACAGGCAGAACGTTTTTAGAGTCGGCCTTGGCCTGATTACATGTGAACAAGCCGCCGATGGTAGCTTGAAATTCGATTTCTCAAGGTTCGACAAATGGGCGAACACTTTTTGGCGAACCGGACGAATGGACTTGCTCGAAACAGGATTTGTAGCAAGATTCGGCGAGGGAGGCTGGTCAAGCGGAGAAATTTTATTAAGGGATTTTCATGCTCAAATGGAATCTAATGGAAAAAGAATAACGGTTCCCGGGGAAAAATATCTTCCACAGTTT
>CAZIAN010000712.1:0-2518 GCA_964537355.1 uncultured Pirellulales bacterium
GTTTTTGCCAGCGCGCCAGGTTGCCCGAGAAAGGGTATTTCGAACATCTCAGCATTTTCAATGTACCATGGATGAGCACTACGGGTGGTGGATGGAAGCGCAAGCCTACGAAAGAAGAATTGACCACGTTAAAATATCGCCCGGAGGATCTCGGCTCGTGGCTGGATGTTAACAACGCCGAAGTTACTGTCTATCACATGTGGGACGAGTCGATGGTGGGTATTAGCGCTATGGATACAGTTTCTAATACTCTTACTTTTGCTAATCCATCCGGTCATCCGCCGGGGGCGTTCGGGGTTAAAAAGTATGTTGTTCGGAATGTGCGCGAGGGTTTGACGAGGCCGGGACAGTGGTATCTGGATCGCTCGGCGGGTAAAGTGGTTTACTGGCCTTTACCCGGTGAGGATATGACAAAGGCAGAAGCTTTTGCGCCGACCATCGAATCTATCATACGAATTGAAGGGACCAGAGATAAACCGGCCGGAGATATAACCATTCATGGAATAACGCTCTCGGTTACGACAACGCCGCTTGAAGCCGGCGGCTTCGGAGCGGGTAAATTCGAGGGCGCTATTACAATAACATCAGCCCAGAACTGCCGGCTGCTTGAGCTTGAAATTCTCAATGTCGGCGGGCAGGGAATCAAAGCGTCCGGCAATAATATTCGCATCGAGCGCTGTGATGTACATCATACCGGCGCTTGCGGGATTAGATGTCGAGGTACCGGTTGTATTGTCAGCGACAATCACATACATGACGTCGGTCTTACTTATCCCAGTGCTATTGCCATGCAGGGCGGCGGCAGGGACTGCCTGATAAGCCACAACGAAATCCACGAGACGCCTTATACCGCTGTTAATTGCGGCGGACAAAATAACCGCATCGAGCATAATCTGATTTATCATGCGATGCAGGAGCTGCACGATGGCGCAGGCATCTATTGTTTTGCAGGTAACGGTCTTGTTCTGAGAGGTAATTTCATCCGGGACATCGTTGACACCGGCGGTTATGGTGCATCGGCTTATTACCTCGATGAGAGGTCTGAGAACTGCCTGGTTGAGGGCAATCTGTCGGTTGGTATAGCCAGACCTTCACATAATCACATGGCCAAAAGAAATACTATCCGCAACAACGTCTTTATCAGCGATGGGGACGCGAGACTGATGTTCCCGAAGTCATCGGACTTTACCGTGGAGAAAAACATTGTTTATGCCAAAGGTAAAATCGTACTGGAAAATCCAGATGGGATAACGACATTGCGAAATAACGTACTGTTCAGTAAAGAGGGTATCGTGCAGGCTCGTAAGCTAAAAAATTACAGCCAAACGGGAACTTACGAACTCAACGCCGAGTCTGGGAACCTTCTTGTTGATCCGTTAATTGTTGAGTTCGAGAAAGGCGTAGTTAAGTTTGCTCCGGACTCGCCGGCGGGAAAGCTCGGTATAAAACCAATCGACGTCAGCCATGCAGGTCGGCGTCGATGAATTTTTATTCTTGACCATTTGACCGGTTTTTGTTACAAAAGAGTCAAAGCCGTATCTTTTACGAATTGAAATTACATATATCAAATCAGAATAAACTAAAATAGAAGGGAGCTGGATTATGGTAGAAAACAATGAAGCCCCAGAACCGGCAGAAAAACCTAAAGATGATACTCCTGTAGAGAAAGACGTAAGCGCCGAAAAACCCACAGGCGAAACTCCCCCCGTGCAGGAGGTTAGTGCCGAACCATCCCAGACTGTTCAAGACAGTCCACCGAGCAAGGAAATCAACAAAGATGCCCGTATGTGGGGTATGATATGCCATCTGGCCGGGCTTGGTGGTTTAATACCTGTAGTTCCGATCATTGGCAGTGTCATCGGGCCGTTGATTGTCTGGCAGATAAAAAAGGATGAATTCGATTTCGTTGCTGATCAGGGCAAAGAGGCGTTGAATTTCCAGATATCGATTCTAATGTACGCGATTGTATCGGGGCTTCTTTGTTTTGCCTGCGTCGGCTTTGTTTTACTGCCTGCCGTATATGTTTTTGATTTAATATTTTTGCTGATTGCGGCGGTTAAAGCCAACGATGGTGAGCATTATCGCTATCCTCTGACTATCCGATTCATTAAGTGAGATAGGCCGGATAAAACCCAAAGCTGAAATATGAGGTTGCTTTACTCGCGATTAAGCACGGCAGCCATCGATATGCGATTTGTTATCAAACTTTTTATTAGCCTGTGTATCATTACTTTTTGTACGCAGATAGGGCGCAAGCTGCCGACATTAGCCGGCCTGATTGCCGTAATGCCCTTGACCGGTCTCATCGTACTCATCTGGCTGTATCTGGACAATCCCGGCGATTTCAATTTGATGACCGATTATACCAAAGGCGCCTTGTGGGGAATTGTGCCGACTGTGTTATTTTTCCTCGTGGCTTTTTTCTGTTTTCAAAGGCGGCTGTCTTTGTGGATTGTGCTCTGCGCGAGCTTTGCAGTGTGGATTGTCGCAGCATTTATCCATCAGTTGCTGCTTAAGT
>CAZIAN010000713.1:0-2508 GCA_964537355.1 uncultured Pirellulales bacterium
AGAGCAAATAGTTTGTCATATTTTTTCCTTGACAGATTAAAATTTGTTTGTATTTTATTAGGGTACAACAGCGGCTGGGATTCCCCTGAATGACGAGAAGTTCAGGAAGTCATACGGAAACCATATATTGCTCTGCTTTTCCTGGAAAAACAAAAGAAATTTAGGAGTCAATGATATGAAGTTTAATACAGGCAAACATCAACTTTTGTTGGCGTGGGTACTAAAAAATCAAATTTTGTTGGTGTGGTTACTGATAGCTATTGTTGCAGCAATCTTAATCTATCGAACAGGTTTCCATCGCCCTGTGCCGGGATTTAATGAAGAGAAAATAAAATCTCTTGGTCTGCAAGAAGCAGAGACTGGAAAGAACAAGGCGGAACCATCCAGTTCAGTAAATACTTCGGAATCAGTATTTCAACCGTCTCAGGCAGTTGAACATACATGGGACCTACAGAAGGAACCGCAATACGGCTCGGAACACCCGTTTTACTTCTGTGTAGTGTTTGGAGAAAAAGGCAACAACTCGATGTTGGGTGTAGTTGATGAATCCGGTGGCACAGGTGCCGGATACGACGTTGCCTATGTTGACGAAAATATGAATGGCGATCTGACTGATGAGGCCGCGAAGAAGTTCTCTTGATACGAGCGTGGGAGCCGGGTGGGTGAGCTGGAGCCACGATTTGAATTTTTAGGGCCATTTAAGGAAGAGGAAAGGGCCAAGTACACGCTCGACATCTACTCCCTCACTCGTAAGAATTACAGTAGGCTGCCGGGTAATGAGTACTTTTTTCACTGGACTCTGGATACCGGAGGTTGGAACTACTTTTTCATTAACGGAAGGATGAAACTCTTTTCCAATGTCGCTGATGCAATGAAGGGTAAACCGGTTCGCCTCGGGGGCCAATGCAAGTGGAAGATAAGCTCTGGAACTAAGGATGGCAAGGCGATGGTTTCGGCTGGACTGAAGGACGGAAACGGTTCTACGCTGCGAATAGTAAGACGAGGGAGGGAAATGCCATCGCCCAGGTTGACCCTTATCCAAAACGGCAAGGTCAGGGCAGAAGAGAAAATGAAGTTTGGCTGAAGCGGCGTATGCGATACGCCCGTCATGTTGGCGGACGGCACATATACTGCAAAGGTCGAACTCGATATGGGACCATATCTTGGTAATGTCAACGGGCAGCAGATTGTCCAGATCAGTAATCGTTGACCTTAATATCTCGACCAAACACAGACCCATTGCCTGCGCTATATTATGCGACTCAAGTTTGTGAATCACTAACCTGGCTATACCCATTTACACGTAAACCACTGCGAAGAATAGTTATCCCTACGAGAAGCAGCCAAAACACGTTTACATGAAAAACAGGCATGTAAAGTGACATATTCGGTTTTTGTAATACTCGATACAATTACTGTCACATCACTATTGTTTATCTGGAAAATCCACTTTCAGGCACACATCTTTGTCACCTTAACGGCTTTGTTCTGGTTGCTCTTCGCCGGTGATCCGTCTGCGAAACACCAATATCGTTTTTGTTTGATGAAAGGCATAATAAGCAAATTCCAAAATCGGTTGTCTTGCACCTCCAAATAGCCCGGCACGCCAATTCTGATAGAAGAGTGCGGCACATTCAACAACAATGTCCTGTTGAGCCTGTCCCACCATGGAAATATGACGCTGTAGTTGGAATTTGTCTCACGTGCGACAGCACTGTGGTGGATACCGTGCATCCGAGGGGTCACGATAACTTTGTTCAACCAGCGTTCCATTTTCAGAGGCAGCCAGATATTGGAATGATGAAACATCGTTTCAGCATTGAATACCGTCTCGTAGACGGCATACGTCAGCGGATCAGCCCCGATTATCAACATCTGCGCGACTCGAAAAACAGCCGAATACGCAATCTCTCCAAAATGGAAACGAAAAGATGTAGAAACATCCAGGTCCGGGTCTATGTGGTGGACATTGTGAAAGCGCCAGAGCACACCTATGCGATGGTTTGCCCGGTGCCAGTAGTAAAAGGTTAAATCCATAAGCAGAATGCCAATCGCCACGCGGCACCAATTTGGCAGCGGAATCAACAAGACCAGCCCGAAATCCCGCTCAGTAACCCACTCCGATGTTCCACGCCCTGCATTCCTGACCACCAGGGACCCAACCAGGAAGACTATCGCTGTGAGTACCATATTCTTCAAGAATCGGCGAAAAAGAGGCCTGCTCCTTTGCCTTAGTGGAACTAACTGCTCGGCCAGCAGCAGAAGCATGAAAACCGCAGGAAGAACCATCGCTGTAAAATATACCATTTTCATCCAAGTCCCCAGAGCATTCTTATCCAACAAGCAGCCGCACTACAATTCTGATCTTGAGTGCTACTATGACTATCCAGACTATTCACTGTTCATAAAAGAATCGGTGGCTCACATTCGATTCAATCTCAAGACCTATTCTCACATAACATTGTATTTTTTTGCATATTATAACCAACTGGTATTTAATTTACATCA
>CAZIAN010000714.1:0-2504 GCA_964537355.1 uncultured Pirellulales bacterium
ATCGAGACAGGTAATCGATAAAAGGCTTTGCCTTTGGCCACCACGTCAGGTTAGGCGTCAGATGGCTTCCGGCACCATATACCCAGCCGGGTTTACCGGCCTCGGGTGGTTGATGGGAGGATGTATGCCAGACAACATGATTCATTCCTTCGCAGAACGCACGGTCGGCGGAAGGTTTGAGATCGAAAGGACCATCCTGCCAATGGCGAAATCCGGTAAAGGACTCCATGTGCACTCGACGGTGACCATAGATGTGGGCGGCGCAGGCGGTTTCCTTTACTATCCAAAGCTGGCTTCGCTCCTGCCTGAAGGGCCAGAACTCGCCGCGCATTTCATCTATAGAGCCAAGAGCTTTAAGGGCATCGACAGGGACCTGATGTACAGGAGGGCCGGGGCCTCCCGCTTCGGCCTCGATACCCAGGCCCGCCCGGTTGGCGGTTTCGCTTGCGGTACGGTAATATGCATCTACGAGAAGATCGCCCAGCATTTTTCGATAATCATAAATGAACCGGGAAGTAGTATCTTCATTTTCAATGATGCAACCGGCCAGGGCCGGCAGAAAGGGTGTCATGTCGTAATGACAGTATTTGGTGAACTGCTCGGTGAAGTCCGGGGTCCATGTGCCGCCCCTTACCTCGTAACTCGGCAGGTAGAGTTGTTTCAGGGCGGTAGGTCTTAAATCGCCAAGTTTTTGTTTTAGGCGGTCGATAAGATATTGAATAAATTCGCGGGTAGCTTCATGACTGAAGTGGTCTGTTGCCAGGCCATCCGAATTCGGACTGGGGACTTTGAGCTTCTCGCCGGTATTGGCACAAACAAACCGGATGATAGTCCATTCGCCGGGCGGGATTTTCCATGTCAGCTTTCCTTGGGAGTTAGTCCGCTTAGTAAGGTCAAGGATTTGGGAGCGATCTTCAATAACCAGAGGAGGTAATCCGGCTGAAAGCCATGTCCCATTGGCGCCGGTTTTTTGTCCATCGTTCAGGTTGTCGGCATTCCATTTTGTATCGGATGCCCTCTGGGAATTAGAAAGAATGATTAGAGCCGAATCCTTTGTCCGATCGATGTCTTTTGAAGCGGCTATGTTGTTTCCTGAAGTGTCATAGACCTCAAATTCAGCGAGCTGTACCATATTGAAATCGGTGTTGTAACCATTATAGATTCGTAGCCGGACATAGCGTGCCTCTACCGGTTCGAAGTTAAAACGCTGGGGGGCTGTATTCGGCTTTAGTCTGTGGCGGATAATTTCAGTGAAGGATTGTTCTTCAAAACCATCGGTACTTACGGCTACGGAAAAATCTTTAGCGAAAAGGTGAAATTTTCCATAGCGTTTGGGATTGTCGCTTTTAGCATTATAGAGAATGACATGGTCGATGAGATGAATATCTGTCCGCGGCAATTTGAAGATGAATTCATGAGCCGGTTGTCTATCGGCCTCCCGAATGGCTAATACCGCTACGTTCTTAATAAAAGCAGGTTTGCCGTCCGGAGTTTTTGGGATATCGGGTGGCAAGTCCGGCAAAGGAAGCAGTTTGTCATAATCAACAGGTCCTTTGAGACGGATTTTCGTATGGTACAGGCCCATGCTTGCATGGTGTGGCTGTACCCAGGAACCGCCCAGGTCCCAACTGCTGCAGGCCGCTAATTGGACATCGAGATTAAACCTGGCGGCGAGTTCCAAAGTATATGCAATGTTCTCGATGAATTCATCGCTCATATACGCCGGACCCGCGGGTGGGGCAGCTTTAGTATCGCCCCGTGCTCCCATGTCAAAGATGCACAGACCACCGATACCCTTTTCGCTGAACTGCTTCAATTCGCTTTCCAGGTAATCGCGATTGACGTATCCATTCAGCCATAACCAATACGCCGATGGCCTGGCGGCTTTAGGCGGGTGTAGAAAACCGGCAACCAACGGATTGGTAACGTCTGTTTTTTCAGCCGCTCCGGCCTGTACCGGGATTGATAAGATTACAAGTAACAGCAAAAGATTAATAGTATTTTTATATTTCATGTTCACTTATCCTCCGATGTAACAATCACACTTTCTATGTTCAATATCTCGGCGATCTGTTGAATTGTTCGGGCATGGTGACCGATGCCAAGTGCAAAATGATGGGTCGGTCCTTCGGCCACCCACTTTTTGAGAAAGGAGCGGACATCAGGCTTGAAGAACCCTCTTGTGTTCGTATTGCCGGTGGGTGGTATGGGGCCGCGCACACTTTCGCCTTCTGCAAGAATAAATTTGAATCGGCCGTTGGCGGTAAGCCCAATGCTGAGAATAGTGATCGGGCCTTCTTTAATCTTAAATTCGACGCCGGCTCCGGCTCCAGGTTTTCCATGATACTTGGACAGGCTGCGAAGAACAGGTTTGCTGTCTGCAATGTTGATATGATGCGGCCCATCGTGGCCGACCATGACAAAGCCCTCGTTAAAATCGATGGGGTGAAATTCCGCGAAGCTTCCCCCGATGTTCAGGCGATCCATAATCAGCATTGCGATGC
>CAZIAN010000715.1:0-2503 GCA_964537355.1 uncultured Pirellulales bacterium
GGGATTACCCCCGCATTTGACCGCATCGACCGGAATGGACGCTATGACCCACGCTATCGAAGCGCTGGTATGCACTGTGTTTCATCCTATGTGTGACGCTATTGCCCTTGAAGCAATCCGCATGGTGTGGCTGTATCTGCCGCGGGCATATTCCAATGGAGCGGATATCGAAGCACGCGGAATGATGCAGGTGGCCGCTGCGATGGGGGCGGTGGCTTTTCAAAAGGACCTCGGAGCGGCGCATTCTTTGTCACATCCGCTGTCAAGTGAGTTTGGTATTCAGCACGGTCTTGCAAACGCCATTTGCCTTGCGCCGGTAATGAAATATAACAAAGAGGTATCGGCGGGGCAATATGTTAGGGTTGCACAGTGTTTTGGAATCAATACTTTCGATATGTCGGAAAGTGAGGCTGCGGATAAAGCTATCGAGGCAATTCAGGATCTTAATAAACGTATCGGAATACCGAAATCACTGGGTGAAGTGGGTATAAAAGAAGAGCAGCTTGAAATGCTGGCGAAAAAGGCTTTCGAGGACCCCTGTCACCCTTCGAACCCTCGGCCATGTACCGAGGAGGATTTGCTTATGCTTTACAAAGAAGCATTTTAAGCGGTATTTAATTTTAGGCTTTCTCACTTGCAGTGGAGATATGTTATGTCTAACGGTTTTACAGGAACGATTCTTCGAGTTAATTTGACCTCAGGTGTAATCGAAAATCAGAAGTTCAACGAAGATTTCTATCGTATGTACATGGGCGGGGGGGCTTTCGGGACGTATTTTCTTCTTAAGGAAACAACACCTGAATTAGATGCTTTAGCCGAACAGAACATATTGACCATCGCACCGGGAGTTACTACAGGGGCGCCGGTCAGTGGTGTGAGCCGTTGTTGTGTAACTGCTTTATCACCGGTTACCGGCGCTATTGGTGACAGTCAGACGGGAGGAAATATCGGGCCGATGATTAAACGGGCCGGATACGATGCTGTTGTCATTACAGGCAAATCGAAGACACCGGTTTATTTAGTGGTTGATGGGCAGGACGTACAAATCAAGGAGGCGAGTCACCTGAAAGGCCAAAATGTTCTTGATGTGTACGATGCTCTTACGAAGGAAATAGGCAGGGGCAAGCTTAGCGTCCTGCAGTGTGGGCCGGCCGGGGAAAAGCTCGTACGATTTGCATGCCTTGTGGCTGACTTGAACGACGTTGCCGGCAGGACTGGTATGGGAGCTGTTTTTGGAAGCAAGAATCTTCGTGCGATTGTTGTTAGAGGGGACAATAAAATCAACTTTGCAGATCCGGAAGGTCTGAGGAAATTAGGCCGGTTAGCTTCGGAACGACTGCCTGATTCGGGATTTCCAACAACCTTGAGTAAGTATGGTACGCCGGGAGTGGTGGGATTTCAGGCCGAAGCCGGAAATCTGGCGACGCACAACTACTCTCGCAGTTATCACGAGGATTATAAAAAACTTGATGGTGCTACTTTTGAGCCCAGTATTGGAACGGGTTTTACGACATGTTTTGGCTGTGTTGTCGGATGCCGCAGGAAAGTGAAAACAGAAACGCCTTACAAGGTAACCGACAGACTTGGGGGGCCGGAGTTTGAGACGCTTGGGCTTCTGGGTTCCAATCTGGATATAACCGACCCGGTGGCTGTAGCCAAGGCGAATGAGCTGTGTAACAACTATGGAATTGACACTATAACTATGGGTGGTCTGGCGGCGTATCTTTTTGAATCTGCGGAGAAAGGCCTGATTAGGCCCGAGGCAACGGAGGGTAAGTCACTTGGTTTTGGCGATGCGGAAGCACTTCTTTGGCTGATTGAACGCGTAGCTCAGCGGAAGGGTATAGGAGATGTATTGGCTGAGGGATTCGAGGCCGCAATTGAGCACTTTGGTAAGCAGACTGCGGATTATGCGATAAATGTGAAAAACAATGGCTTAGCTGTACATATGGCACAGGTCAAACCAAGCCAGGCACTGATGTATGCGGTTTGTCCTATCGGGCCCGACCATATGTCATCGGAGCATGACTGGCTTTTGGCCAGTGACTCCGAAGCTCGCAAAGGACTTGGTATCTTCAATAGTGCCAATTCTGCTTCTGCCGAGCAATCCGGAATTCGTGAAGCCGCGGCTTCGTATGAGATGGACAAAGTGCGGATGACTGTTTATACGCAATATTTCTATAGTTTGCTTGATACATTATGTTTATGTATGTTTTGCTGGGGGCCGGGAAGCCTCTTTAATTACCGCGAGCTTGAAGATTTGCTCAGTTATACCACCGGGTGGGAATGTACACTTTGGGAGTTGATGAAGGTTGGGGAGCGTCGAGTGAATATGATGCGGCAGCTTAATGCTAAAAGAGGCTTTGCTCGTGAGCATGACCGTCTTCCAGAGAGACTCAATGAAGCTCTGCCTGACGGCCCAGCGAAAGGTAAATGCGTTGACGGTGGGGCCTTTGCGAAGATGTTGGACCAGTATTATGGCTTGATGGGCTGGGACAGTAAA